>JAYUYU010000712.1:0-4127 GCA_043752365.1 Myxococcales bacterium
GGTGCACTCGCAGAAGATGGAGGCCGTCGGGCAGTTGGCGGGTGGGGTGGCGCACGACTTCAACAACTTGCTGGCAGTCATCGAGGGTAGCGGCGAGCTAGCGCTTGAAGAGCTGGTTGGTCACTCCGCTCGCGAAGACGTCGTCGACATGGTGGCGGCCGCCAAGCGCGCGGCGTCGCTCACGCGCCAGCTCCTGACCTTCAGTCGGCGCGAGTCGGCCCGACGCCAGCCGCTAGAGCTCAAAGGCCTCGTGCTCAACGTCGAGAAGATGCTGCGACGGCTGATCGGCGAGCACATCACGCTCCTGACGCGCCTCGACGAGAACGTCTGCACCATCACGGCCGACCACAATCAGATCGAGCAGGTGCTGGTCAACCTTTGCGTCAACGCGCGCGACGCCATGCCGAGCGGCGGGACCATGTGCATCGAGCTGCGCGAGGTGCAGGCAGACGGAGCCGGCGAAGCGCCAGGCAACCGCTCGGTGGTGCTGCGCGTCATCGACACCGGCACCGGCATCGAGCCTGCTGTGCTCAAGCGCATCTTCGAGCCATTTTTCACCACAAAAGAGGTAGGTAAGGGCACCGGCCTGGGCTTGTCGATGGTCTACGGCATCGTGACCCAAAACGGCGGAGAAATCTCGGTCGAGAGCTGGCTTGGACGCGGCACGACCTTCACCATCGTTTTTCCGGTCACCAGCTCAAGCAGCGTGCGCTCGAAAGACTCATTTCGGCCTCGCTCGAACGGGCGGGGCGGCGGAACCATTTTGCTGGTCGAGGACGATCCGTCGGTGCGCAGCGTCACGGCGCGGATCTTGCGGCGTCAGGGCTACGTCGTCGTTGAAGCCTCGCGACCGAGCGAGGCGCGGGCTTTCAGCGAGCTGGGAGACCAAATCGATTTATTACTCACCGATTTAGTCATGCCCGAAATGAGCGGCGTCAAACTTGCCGACGAACTTACCTTGGGTCGCCCAGGGTTACGGGTGCTGTACATGACCGGCTATGCCGGCGCCCCGCTTGACCTGGCGGAGAGCGGGTCGCTGGACCCCGAGGAGCGCTTGATTCAGAAGCCGTTCACCTCTGACGCCTTGCTCGACCGCGTGCGCGCGGCCATGTTGCCGCGCGAGGCGTAGCCCATGCCAGGGGCAAGCGGGCCGGGCGAGCGTTTGCTGGGCGCCGCCTGTCGCGTGCTGCCCCTGCCGGAGTTTGGCCGATGTCTTGCGGACGCGGTCAAGGCGCGCGTGAGGGCGTCATGACTGGCAAGACTTTGATCGTGGACGACAGACTGACGGTGCGCATGCACCTCGCGGAGGCTTTTCGAGCAGCCGGGCTCGAGACCGTGCTGGCCGCCACCGCCGCCGAAGCTCGCTTGGCGCTGGCGCGCGAGCTCGTGGCGCTAGTCGTGCTCGACGTCTTGCTGCCCGATGCCGATGGGCTGGAGCTACTGAAAGAAATCAAGCTCGGCAGCGCGTCGCCTCAGCCCGCGGTGCTGCTGCTTTCGACGGAGAGCCAAGTCCGCGACCGTATCCGCGGGCTGCCGACCGGCGCCGACGATTACGTTGGCAAGCCCTACGACACCGGCTACGTGATCGCCAGGGCGCGAGCGTTGCTGGTCGAGCGCGCCCGCGCCGTTCCCGAAAAAACGTCGTCCACGATGGTCGAAGCCCTGGAGCAGAAGAACTCGGAGCTGTCGAACGCCTACGCCGAGCTCAAGCACGCGCAGACGCGCCTCGTGCAAGCCGCGAAGCTGGCGTCGCTGGGCGAGCTCGTGGCCGGCGTTGCCCACGAAATCAACAATCCGTTGGCCTTCGTGATTAGCCACCTGGGGACCGCCAGCAAAAGCGTCGCGGCGCTGGAGCCAGCTTCCTCGGACACCGACCGTCGCAACCATTGGCAACGCGTGCTCAATCGCATGGAAGAGATGGGGCACGGCCTCGATCGTATCCGCGAGCTGGTGCTCAAGCTCCGGACGTTTTCGCGTTTGGACGAGGGCGAGCGCAAAATCGTCGACGTGCAAGAGTGCGTAGATTCGGTGCTGACCATCTTGGGCCACCGCTTGCGTGACCGCATCGACGTGCAAACGCGCTTTGCCGAGCCAGCGCGGCTGGATTGCTTTCCGAGTTTACTGAACCAGGCCCTGATGAACCTCGTCGCTAACGCCATCGACGCGATCGAGGACCGCGGGCAAATCGTCATCGAAGGCGGAGGCCACGGGGCGCTCTATGTGCTTACGGTCGGCGACAGCGGCAGCGGTATCCCCGAAGCCCTGCGCGAGCGCATTTTCGACCCGTTCTTCACCACGAAGGACGTGGGCAAGGGCACCGGGTTGGGGCTTTCCATCACTTACTCCATCGTCAAGAAGCACGGCGGAACGCTGGAGCTGCGTGCACGTGAAGGCGGCGGCACCCTGGCCGAGCTGGCGCTACCGATCGCTGGGCCTCCCACTGGCTGAGCTCGCGGCGGACCGCGGTGGCACGAGGGGAAGCTTTAGTGACGCCTAAGCAACCGGGGGGGGATGGCCACCTAGGCGTCGGGGAAACCCTAACACGCCATCGGGTCCCGCTGGACAAGTCTCTGACCGAACGCTACTGAATCAGGCCATTCACCGCTAAAAATTGGGTAGAACCATGCTGACAGCACTTTTTGGGGGCGTTTTGATCGGCTTGAGCGCTTCGGTCGCGCATACGCTAGGCCGCCAGGTGCTCGGGGTCAGCGGCATCTTGGGTGGCCTTATCCGGGGTCCGACGCGCCCCCTCGGTTTCGGGCTGTGGTTCGTGCTGGGGCTGGTGCTCGGCGGCTTGCTCATCGCGCAGCTCGCCCCCCCGGCCCTGACCCCGTTGGCGCCGCGACCCTGGCTGCTGCTGGTCGTGTCCGGCTTGCTGGTCGGGTTCGGCACGCGCCTGGGCGGCGGCTGCACCTCGGGCCACGGCGTGTGTGGCATCAGCCGCTTGTCGCCGCGCTCGGTCGTGGCGACGGGCGTCTTCATGGCCACGGCCGGCGCCGTCGTGCTGCTGACTCGCCACGTCTTTGCAGCCTGGGGTGCCGGCTGATGTCCTCGTGGCGCTCGGCACTGCTAGGCCTTTCGTGCGGCTTGGTTTTCGCCGCGGGGCTGGTGCTTTCCGGCATGAGTGATCCAGCCCGCGTGCTCGGATTTCTCGACGTCGCGGGCGACTGGGATCCGCGCCTGGCGCTGGTGATGGTGGGCGCCATCGGGGTGCACTTCACCTGGCTACGCCTGGCGGTGCGCTTCCAGGGGCCTACGGCACGAGCTTTCTCCGCGGCGCCGCACGCGCCCGTCACTCGTTCGCTGATTTTGGGGGCCGTTCTGTTCGGCGTTGGCTGGGGCTTGGCCGGCTACTGCCCGGGCCCGGCCGTCGTCTCGCTGGGCCTTGGTGTGCGTGAAGGCAGCGTGTTTCTGGCGGCTATGCTGGGCGGCATGGGGCTGTTTCAGCTGCTGGCGTCGCGCAGCGCGGCGGAGCCTGGCTCGTCCGAGTCCCCTATTCGGCTTACCTGATGGGCGGCCTCCGTAGGCGCGCTACCGGGTACAAGCCAAGTATATTGCGCAGACGCTGAGCCACGCCCGCGTCGACGTCACCGCCAAAGCTGAGCCGCGCGCCGCCTTCGGCTTTATGCGCGCGGATTTCGCCCTGCTTCACAGCGCGCACGGCCGCCGCGAAGTCGTCCAGCAGCCCCGCGGGCACGTAGCCGCGCGTCACCGTCGGCTTGCCGCCGCTGATTTCGATGCGGAACAGCAATTGGGCCCGTACCCACAGCCAATAGCCGAGCAGCAGTAGAGCCGCGATGACGACCGGGATCAGCAAGCGTGCCTCAGGCTTTGACGGAGACTTCGCTGCGGGTGGTGTAGAGGTCCCAGAATTTTTCTGCGACTGTCGCACCTGCCAGCGTGCCGCTACCCGTATCGAAGGCGCTGCCAATGACGGTGCCGGTGACGATGACCTCGCCGACGTAGACGTCGTCGGCCTTCAGCTTGGCGGCCAGCATGCCGACGACTTTGTGCTTGGCAGCGTTGCCGACGGCCAGCCCCATGAGGTTGCGCTTGCCCGCGACGTCGTCGATTTTGGGATCGTCGAAGAGCAAGCCGCCGTTGGTGACTAACACGGCGCCCTTGGC
>JAYUYU010000713.1:0-4123 GCA_043752365.1 Myxococcales bacterium
GTGTACGTGATCGAGATCAAGAGCGGGCCGGGTGTGTACGAAGGCGATACGGTAGATTGGCGCCGTACCGCGACCGGCGAGCACGCGCGCTTCATGGAGCCGCCGCTCAAGCTGGTCAACTTTAAGGCCAAGGTCTTGAAGAGCATGGTGCAAAGCAAGCTGCGCGATCGCGTGCGCTGCCCGTACTTTCAGCCGCTGGTGTTCTTGAGTCACGAAGACACCACGCTCAAGTTCCGGAACTACGGGGACAATTGCGTCGTCACGCGCGAAACTCTGCTCGACGCGTTAAAGTACAATCGCTTTCCGGGCGCGGATAGCCGTGAGCTCCCGCGCATCAACGCGCCGCAGATGAAAGAGGTGGCGCAAGCCCTTGACGCCATTGGCGTGCGCGCCAGCAAGGGTGTGGCGCGCGTGGGCTCGTATGAGCTGGGCGGCATCCTCGAAGAAGGTTCGGGCTATCAGGACCGCAGCGCAAAGCACGCTCAAACGCCCGGCTTCAACCGCCGCGCGCGCATCTATCTGGTGCCGCAGCAAACCAGCGTCGAACGGCGGCAACAGCTGCGCCGCGCCGCGGATCGCGAAGCGCGTTTGCTCGAGGAAGTGAAGGATCATCGCGGCGTGCTCGCGTTGCGCGAGTATGTTACCGACGCGCCGCTAGGCCCCACGGTGCTGTTCGACGCCTTCGACGGCGTACCGCTCGACACCTTTTTGCGCAGCAAGCCCGACTTGAGCTTCGATCGTCGCATCGAGCTGATCGAAAAGATTGGCCGGGCGCTGCATCATTGCCATCAAAAGAAGGTGGTCCATGGCGGCCTCTCTCCCTCCTCGGTGCTCGTGCGCGAAACCGAGAAGGAGCTTGAGATCAAGCTGTACAATTTCCAGTTCGGCCTGGGTCAAGACATCACCCCCACGCTCCATTGGTCGTCACTCACCGATGAGCCGTGGGCGCTCTACCAGGCGCCCGAGCTGCGCGACACACCGCTCGCTCGCACGCCCGTTTCTGACGTCTTCAGCCTGGGCGCCCTGGCCTACCTGATCCTCACCGGCAAGCCGCCGGCCGAGTCCACGCTGGCGCTCGACACGCGGCTACAGCGTGACCACGAGCTCGATCCACGCGCATCTGCCGACGGCATTCCCGATGGCGTCGCCGCCGCCGTCGCGGTCGCGACTGCCTCCAAACCGGTCAATCGCTACGACGACGTCCACGAATGGCTCGAAGAGCTGCTCGAGGCCGCCACGGCACCCGACCCCGTCGACGAAACCCCCGAGATCAACCCCCTCACCGCACGCAAAGAGGACGTCCTTGGCAAAGATCTGATCGTGAAGGGCTTCCTCGGTCAGGGCGCGTCGTCGCGCGTGCTCGAAGTCGAAAAAGACGGCCGCGCCCACGCCCTCAAAGTCGCACTCACGAGCGACGACGACGACCGGCTCAAAGACGAGGCAGCAACGCTGCAGAGCATCCGACACGCCCGCATCGTCCAGTACCTGGATCTGCGCATCCTGAGTGGTCGCACGTGCATCCTAATGGCCAAGGCCGGCGACAAAACGCTGCATCGCCTGCTCGCCCAAGAAGGCGCCATCTCGCTCGATTACGCCAGCCGCTTCGGCGAAGATTTGCTGCTAGCGCTTGAGGAGCTGGAAGAGCGCCAGCTGCTGCATCGCGACATCAAGCCCGCCAACATCGGCGTGGGCACCGTCAGTCGCAAGGCCAACCACCTCACGCTGTTCGACTTCTCGCTGGCGCTCGATTTACGCTCCGAAGAGCGCGCCCGCACGGGTCGCACGCAACTCAACGTCGGTACCGCCGTCTACCGCGACCCCTTCTTGCGTCTGCGCGGAGCCTGGGACTTCGCGGCCGACCGCTGGAGCGCCGCCATCACTTTGCACGAGCTTTTGACTGGGGTACGCCCCAGCTTCTCGGTCGAAGGCGCCGCCGCGCTCGAGCCCGACGCCGAGCTGGTGCTGGCCGCCGAACGCTTCGACGCCTCCGCTCGTGAGCAACTGGTCCGCTTCTTCAGCCAAGCCCTGCACCGCGAGGCCACGTCGCGTTTCGCCAGCGCGGGCGACATGCGGCGCGCCTGGAACACCTGCTTCGGCCCCGCCGCGGCCGTCAACGCAGTGCAACCGGTGGACGCTCTGCCCCCCGACGAGCCAGAGCCTCTGTCAGACGCTGCGCTCGCAGCCATCGCCCCTGAAACGCCGATCGAAGCGCTACCGTTGTCGGTCCGCGCCAAAAATGCACTCGATCGCGCCGGACTTATCACCGCCAGCGATCTGCTGGAGCTACCGGATAATCGCATTTCCGCTGTGCGGGGGGTGGGCACCCAGGTCGCCAAGCAAATTCTCGAGCTGCGCGATCGGTGGAAGGCCGCCCGCAGCGTGCCCGATGCGCCCGGCAAGCCCTTCTTCGCGGGCTACCGGGGCGACGACATCTTGGTCACCACTGCCGGGCTCGATGCGGCCAGCGCCTCAGCGCTGCGCGACGCCGGCCTGCAAACCTTAGCCGCAGCGGCCAGCGCCCCCGAACGCCACGTCGTAGCGCTCGCCAAGAAGGCGTCGCTCGACGTGATTGCGCTAAGGAAACTGCTCGAGCAAGAGAACACGCGCTCGAACGCGCGCCAGCGCCCCACCACCCTCGAGGGTTGGATCGACGCGCTGCTGCCCACCAAGAAGGCGCGCAGCTCCAAGAACCTGCGCGTGTTGTTCGGCTTGGTTGAGCCCTTCTTGGCGCAGATCGACGTCCCAGTCGTGGAGGTGGCCAAGGCGCTCGGCATGACGCGCGCCAACCTCTACATTCAGCTCGGCCGCGAGCGCGAGCAATGGCTGCAACATGGCGGGCTGCCGGAGCTACAGCACATGGTGCACGTGCTGCTAGCCGATGCCGGCGGTGCCCTGCCGGTCGAGCGCGCCGCCGAAGCGCTGCGCGAGCTGCTGCCGAGCGACGGCTCATCGAGCAAAGAGCTGGCGCTCACTTCGGCGGCTGCGCTGCTGCGCATCGTGGCGCAAGTCGAGCGCGAGGCCGAGGGGGGCGTGGTTTGGGAGCGGCTCGAGGGCAAGCCCTGGCTGCTGGCTCAAAGCACGCTCACGCCCGCCGTGCAGCGCCTGGGTGCCGCGGCGGACGAGCTGGCAGCCCGTGCCGTGTTGGCGTCCCCGGGCGAAGTCTCGCGCGTGTTGTCGGGCGTCGTGGAGGGCACAGCCCTCGCCAGCCTCTCACCCGAGCGCCTGACCGACTTGGCCGCGCTGGCCAGCAAGACCGCCGCCCGCTCGGCGCGCCTCGAGCTTTATCCCAAGAACCTCGACCCCGGTCGGGCGCTCAAGCTCAGCGCTTCGGTCTTGACAGGCGAGCTCACCACGCAAGCCATTCAGCAGCGCGTGCTCACCCGCTACCCGGAGGCAGCGCCGCTGCCGCAGCGCCCCGAGCTCGATGCGTTGCTCGGCTCCCTGCAAATGAAGTGGGACGACGTCGCGCAGCGCTACGTGCGGCCGGGCGAACGCCGCAACACCGCGCACACTAGCCACACTGCCTACCCCAGCCTCACCACGCTGCCCTCGTCGCAACGCGCGCTCGATCCGCGCTACATCGCGCTCGAGGACTTCGAAGAGCGGTTGCGCATCACGCGCGATCGCAAGACGCTCAAGGTGCTGGGCGTGGTCGCCAACTACGCGCAAGACGCCGCTCTGGCGCTGACCCGCACCCTCGGCGTCCGCCGCGTTTCGCTCGACGAAGCGCTTTCAGCGGCGATCCATCAGGTGATGCAAGAGCAGGAAGTGAAGCCCGAGATCTTTTACGGGGCCGACCAGCAGGGCCCCACGGGCAATGATTGGCCCGAGCTGCGCCAGGTCGTTAAGGAAGCGGCCGAGCGCGTGGCCAGCCAGCTCTTCCCCGCGCCCGAGCCGCTCCTGCTCGTTCAACCCGGCCTCATCGCCCGCTACCGGCTCGACGGCTTTCTGCAGCGCTTGTTGGAAGCCTCGCGCGACCCGAACTGCGCCGCGCTGTTCTTGCTCGTGCCCAGCCGCGACAAAGCCGGCGTCCCCAAAATCAACGAAGAGATGGTCATTCCCGAAGTTGGCTTGCCCCAAACGCTGTGGGTGCCCGCCGAATGGCTCAAACCTCGCACCAACG
>JAYUYU010000714.1:0-4123 GCA_043752365.1 Myxococcales bacterium
CCGCGGGATACTCGAGCAGGGGTGGCGGCATTTACCTTGGGCCGGATTCGGCTCCAGCTGGGCAGGCCTGATGCCGCGGGGTCCGCATTCGAGCAGGTCGCGAGCTCGGGTGGCGCGTTGGCCGAAGACGCGATGTATCGTGCGGTGATGGCCTTTCGACAAGCAGGAGATTCAGCAAAGGCCACGCGCCTGCAGGCGCGCTACCTGGCGACGTACCCGGCAGGGCGCTACGCCAATGCACTCCAAAAGCCGCCGTGAAAGCTGCGCGGACGTCCCTGTTTGGCTTGGTATCGCTAAGCTTGCTCACCAGCCTGCAGGCAATCGCCGCTGAGCCTCCGGACGCACGGAGCCCGTTGAGTCTGCGGCTCGACGCTTGCTTGGCGCAGAGTCGCGATTCGATCGAGCAAGTGGTGAGCCTCGAGCTCAATCGAGCGATTTCGCGTCCGCTGGATTCGTCAGGCGCACCAACGGAGCAGGTGACTATCGAGTGTAGCGCCACAGCGCTGACCTTGGTCTACGTCAGCGAAAGCACGCACCGCAGGCGCTCGCTCGACGTACAGCGCATCTCTAAAAAAGCGCTGGCGCGAACGGTAGCCTTGGCGGTGGTGGCGCTCGTCGAGGCGCCCGAAAGCACCAAGGCGCGCACCGCCGAAGCCGCGTCCCCAACCGTGGGACCAGAGATCCCCAGACAGTCGGCGCGCAGAACAACGGTGGCGCGGGCTTCCTTGCTCGGCACCGCCCGCATCTTTCCCAGCACTTCGGACCTCACCTTGGGTGCGCGCCTGCGCTCGCGCTTCTTTGCTAGCCAGCGCAGCGCGTTGCTGCTGGGATTCGGAGGCGAAAGCGGCAGGGCCGCTCGCGCGCCCGGCAACGTGTCGGTCACTGCGGCTTACGCCGAGCTGGGCTTTGGTTACGACGTGTGGCGACTGGGCGTGTTCACGCTAGCGCTCGAAGCGCTAGGCGAGGCCGGCTACGTCGTGCTGAAAGGGCAGCCACATGCCGCAGCGAACACCGATGGCGGACAGCTCAGGGGCGCATGGAGCAACTTGCAACTCGCGCTGGCGCCGCGGTTTCGCCTGACCGCGGGGCTAGATCTGACATCGCGCGTTGGTGTTGGCAGCATGCTGCTGACGCCGTCCGCCACCTTCGATTCCAAGCAGCTCCACGTCTGGCATGGCGTCAGCGCCTCGGCCGATCTGGGACTGGCCCTTTCGCTTTGAACACCAACACTCGCGCATGAAGTTCGCTTCCCCTTTGAGCCTCCAGCCTCCCGTGGCACAAGTCCCAGCGGCGGGGCAGCGAGCAGCGGGGGCGCGGGTAGTTCAGGCGCGGCTAGCGGCGGTGCGGCGTCGCTGCCCAGCAGCTGGCAGCCTGGCGTTACTGGCGACCCCACCGCCGTCTCTACGCTGCCGCTCGCGCTCATCACCCGTGAGCAATACGACGCGACAATCGCGCTGATTTTTGGGCAGGAATACAAGGTCCTGGCCGCGCCGATTCAGCCCGCGGCCGTCTTGCAAGGCGAGACAGTCGACCAATCGGGCTTTTTTGACCGTCGGCGAAGTGAGCGACGTCAACGTGTTGCGCTACATGGACGCCGCTCGTTCCGTGACCGACGCCGTCACGGGTTCGCTTCCGAAGCTCGTAGGCTGCGACCTGGCTACCACCGCCGACGACCAGGCGTGCGTGCGCGCCTTCGTCACCAGCTTTGGCGAGCTCTTGTATCGACGGCCGCTCGAAACCACCGAAGTGGATAAGCACCTGGCCTTCTACACCGAAGAGCAGACCCAGCTGGGGCGCGCCAAGCCAGCCGCAGCCGTGCAGCTCGTCCAGGCCATGCTCCAGTCCCCTTACTTTTTGTACCGCTGGGAGCAGGGGTGGAAGGTACCGGAGCACAGCGCGACGACTGCGCGCCTGAATCAGTACCAGGTAGCGTCGCGGCTCTCGTTCTTGTTTTGGGGTTCGGGACCAGACCGCGCGCTCTTGACCGCGGCGGGTGCGGGGCAGCTGAGCAGCGAGGCCGGCATCGCGGCGCAGGCTCGCGCCATGCTGAAGAGCCCACGCGCGGCGCAGGCGCTCGATTCTTTCCACCGGCAATGGCTTGGTCTGGCGAGCCTGGAGGCCTCTTTCAAAGATCCGGCGCGCTTTCCCGAGTGGTCGCCGCAGTTGGCGACGGCGATGCAAAGCGAAATCCAAGCGTTCACACGCAACGTCTACCTGGAGGGCGACGGCAAAGTGAGCAGCCTACTTGGCGCGCCGTTCTCGTTCTTGAACGCTGACCTGGCGAAGGTCTACGGCATCAGCGGTATTACTGGCAGCGAGCTGCGCAAGGTCGACCTCGACCCGAGGGAGCGCGCAGGCCTCTTGACCATGCCCGGGCTCTTGGCCGTGGCGTCAGAGCCCAGCGTCTCCAACCCCTTCAAGCGCGGCAAGCTGCTGTACCAAAAGGTGCTGTGCCAGAAGCTCGAGCCGCCGCCGGTGGTTCCGCCGTTGCCCACACCCGATGCCAATAACCCTCAGCCCGTCCGCAAGGTGCTGGAGACCTTGACGGGTGGTACGCCGTGCAACGCCTGCCATCAGCTGATCAATCCTCTCGGCTTCGGACTCGGCAACTTCAACGCCATCGGCCAGTACAGCGCTGCGGACGAAGCCGGGTTTCCCGTCGACGCTTCGGGCACGTTGCGTGACGGCTCGACCTTCACGACGCCGGGTGAGCTAGCAGCCGCACTGGGCAACAGCACCGACGTTCGGGCTTGCCTCACCAAGCAGTGGTTTCGCTTCGGCTTTGGCCACGCCGAGACTGAAGCCGACACGCATTCGCTGCAAACGGCCTACAGCGCGTTCGAAGGCTCCCAGTTCGACCTGCGAGAGCTGTTAGTCGCGCTGGTGACGACGAAATCGTTCTTGAATCGCGGTGTGGAGCCCGGAGAGGTGCTGCAATGAATCGTCACTATTTTTCGCGTCGTAACTTCTTGGCTGCCAGTGGGCTGGGCGCAGCCATGCTACCGCTGATGCCAAGCTTCGGTCGGGCACAGGCGGGCGGTCCCATTCGACGCTTCATTGCGATCGGGGTGCCCAACGGTCACACCGACAAGTGGCGACCGCTCGGCGGCGAGAGCAACTGGAGCATCAACGCCGATGCCGATTCACCGCTCAAGCCGCTCGAACGTCACAAGGCGCGGGTCAACGTGCTGGGCGGGCTGTGGCTGAAGAACGGCTGGGACACGACGCACGTGGTCGCCAACCATGACCCTCGCAACTTCGCTCCCGGCAGCATCGGCGGCCACGCAGCTCCACCCATCATGTTGAGTGGCGCTATCGGCAAACCCGGCCCCGCGCAATTCGATGGCTGGGAGATGACCGCTGGCGGCCCGTCTATCGACACGCACATCGCGCTGAATCAGCCCGGCGCCGAGAACGTGAAGTTCAAGCCGCTCGCCTTGCGTGCTACGCGGCGCGAATCGGCGAGCGCGTACATCTCGTTCAAGGGCGCGCCCGTAACGCCCGGAATGCAGAACACCAGCGGCGTCCACGACGACCCGGTCGCGCTGTTCAAGGACATGTTCGGTGATGGCACACTGAATCAAGATGACATGGCGCGGGTCATCGCCGGCAAAAAGCATGTTCTCGACTTTGCCACGGGTCATCTCACTGAAATGCGTCAACGGTTCGGCACGCAAAATCAGGCTCGCATCGACGCGCACCTCGACGCCGTGGCAAAAGCCGCGCAGAGCGTGAGCATCGTCGCCAGCTGCAAGACACCCATGGCTCCGGACGCAAGCGTCAAATACCTCGACGGCAACCACAACGCCCAGTATCCGAACATCATCAAGGCCCAGATTGATCTGGCCGTGGTCGCGATGGCCTGTGACCTCACGCGTTCCGCCAGCATGCTGTGGAGCGATGGCGCCAATGACAACATTTCGTTCCGCTGGCTGAAGGACAAAAACTCCCAGTTCGACGGCCAAGCGCCCGACGGCCAGCTGGGCGGCGGCCAAATTCGCAGCCACCACAACTTGGCTCATCACGACACGGGCGAGCTCAAGAACTACTCCGACCAGTGGTTCGTCGAACAGTATGCCTACCTCATGGACCGCCTCGCGGAGGCGACCGATGCCGATGGTCG
>JAYUYU010000715.1:0-4116 GCA_043752365.1 Myxococcales bacterium
CCAAACAGACTACCGAGCAGGACCAAGCCAAAACCAAGCGAACGCATGGAGGGATTGTAACCCAAGGCGTTTCAGCCGAGGCAGGCGACATGGCTGCGCTAGGCTTCACCCATGTCCGAAGCCGTTTACGTCGTCTCCGCGGCCCGCACGCCCATCGGTGCCTACCTAGGCTCACTCGCCGCGTTGTCCGCCCCACGCCTCGGCGCGACCGCCATCCAGAAAGCGCTCGAACGCGCTGGTGTCGCAGCTCCGCAAGTCGACGAAGTGTTCATGGGCAACGTGCTGTCAGCCGGTATTGGTCAAGCGCCCGCGCGCCAAGCCGCCATTTTTGCAGGTGTGCCGCACGCGGTGCCGGCGACCACCGTGAGCAAGGTGTGCGGCTCCGGCCTGCAAGCGGTGGTGTTTGGCGCCAGAGCGCTCGCCTTGGCCGACGCCGAAATCGTCGTCGCGGGCGGCATGGAGTCGATGTCCAACGTGCCGTACTACCTGCGGGAGGCCCGCACGGGCTACCGCATGGGCGACGGCAAGCTCGTCGACGGCATGATTTTCGACGGCTTGTGGGACCCCTACAACGACTTTCACATGGGCGTCGCGGGCGAGCTGTGCGCCAAAGAGCACGGGCTTACGCGTGAACTACAGGACGAGTTCGCGAAGAGAAGCTACGCCCTGGCCAGCGCGGCGCAAAAATCAGGCGCCTTCGCCAAGGAAATTGCCCCGGTTTCGGTCGCCCAAAAAAAGGGCGACCCTATCTTGGTCAGTGAGGACGAAGAACCGAGCAAGGGCGACCCGAGCAAGTTCGCCAAGCTGCGCCCAGCGTTCGCGCCTGACGGCACGATCACGGCCGCCAATGCCTCCAGCATCAACGACGGCGCCGCGGCGCTAGTGCTGGCGAACGACCGCGCGGTCAAGCGTCACGGCTTGAAACCGCTGGCGCGCATCGTCGGCTACGGCAGCGCCGCTCAAGCGCCAGAGTGGTTCACGACCGCGCCCGCGCTGGCCATCGAGCTCACGCTGAAAAAGCTGGGCTTGGCCGTGAAAGACATCGATTTGTGGGAGATCAACGAGGCTTTTTCGTGCGTCACCTTGGCGTGCAGCAAGCTCGCCGGCATCGACCCCGACAAGGTGAACGTGCGGGGCGGCGCCGTCGCTCTCGGTCACCCCATCGGCGCGTCGGGCGCGCGCATATTGGTCACGCTGCTCGGAGCCATGCTCGACGGCTCGGCCCAGCGAGGGTTGGCGACGCTGTGCATCGGCGGTGGTGAAGCCGTGGCGGTGGTGGTCGAGCGCTGTTGAGCCGCAGCCGCGCCGCTACGCCGGCAAAAGGCGCTGCGTGAAGCCGGACCGGCGAACGCCGCCTGCAGCGCTGAGCCGCGCCCAGCAAGCTGTTCGGCGACGCTCAGGCACGGTGCACGAGCAAAGGGCCCAGGCTGGTTTTGGCACCTGCGCCGTCCGCGCTGTACGCGTCGCTATGATGCTCCAGCGCGGCGGACGGCGCCAGCGCCACACGCTCGAGCAGAATTGTGCGTTCGAGCGCCTTAGCCAACGGTTCGAGCTTGCCGCGCCCGGCCCACAACTCCAGCAGCAGGTCGCCCGGGCCGTCGATCACGATGCGCAGCTCTTTTTTGCGCTGTTCGACGTGCAGGCGGCGCACCAGCTGGCTATGCCCGCGATCGAGCGCGACCGCCAAGCGCAGCATGGCCGACAGCACCACCACGCTGTGCTGCTCGGGCAGGCTCAACACCTCGAATTTACTGCTCTTTTTTCGCGGCCGCGAGCCGCGGTGGTAGAGCGCGATCAGGCCCAGCAGCTCGATTTCGTCGTCCGTGAAGCCGCGCAGGCTGGAGTTGCGAATGATGTAGCGCGCGTGCCGTTCGCGATTTTCGTAGTCGATGTGACGTCCGATACCGTGCAGCAACGAGGCGTACTCGAGCAGCTCACGCTCGGCGCCGCTCAGACCGTGCAGCTGCTGCGTTTGATCGAACAGCGACAACGAAAGGTCGGCAATGTGCAGCTCGCGCGGGTCGTCGCGGTGAAACTTGCGCATCAGCTCGACCACGCTGCGCCGCCGCGGGTCGGAAATTACGCGGTGCGGCACTGGGTCGACGCCGCGGCGCTCGATGTAGTCCCAAATCACGCCCTCGCGCAGCGAGGTGTCGCACAGCGTCAGCTCTTCGGCCTTGGCCATTTCCAAGAGCTCGAGCAGGAGCATGCCGCCAAGGTGAATGGTGTCCGCGCGCGCCTCAGCTATGCCCGGCATTTTGGCGCGTTTCAGGGTGTCGGCTTCGCACAAGCGTTTGACCAGCTCGCGCAGGTCGCGACGTTTCACGCTTTGGGCGTTCAGCGAACGGAACGGCGCGCCGCCTGCCAGTAGGTGCGCGGCTTCGCCCAGCGTGCGAATCGTGCCGGAAGTGCCGACGAAGCGCGTCGCGCCAAAGCGCTTGGCTTCGAACATCACTTCAGCGGCCGCGCCCTGCACGTAGCCCGAAAGCTCGTAGAGTTCGCGCGTGCCGATGGGCTGCGCGCCGCCTTGACGATGCAACAGCCGCTGCACGCCCAGCCGCATGCTCTGCGCGAGCATGACCTCGTTGGCGTCGCCGACCGCAACCTCGACGCTGCCGCCGCCGATGTCGATCACGAGGCCGCGCTCGCCACCCAAATCGATGGAGTGCTTGACGGCCAAAAAGATCAGGCGCGCTTCCTCCGAGCCGGAGATGACACGCGGCATCACGCCGGTGCGCTGAAAAATCGCGTTCAGGAACTCGGTGCCGTTTTCGGCTTCGCGCGTCGCGCTGGTCGCAACCGCCAAGATTTCGTCGACGCCGCGGCTTTCGGCCAGCTTGGTGTAGCGGCTCAGCACCTCGATGCCTTCGTTGAAGGCGCGCTCGGTCAGGCGCATTTCGCCGAACATGCCCAGGCCCAGCCGGACCATGCTCTTTTCGCGATCGATGACGTGGAAAGTACGGCCGTCGAACTCGACCACCACCAAGTGAATCGAGTTCGTTCCGATATCGATCGCGGCCAGCTTCACGGATCAGCAAGCTAGCAAATTTCGGCCCGAAAGGGGGCTTTGTCCCGCCAGAGTCCAGGGCGCCGTCGCGCGCCTGCGTGGGGTGCTCTCCCCCTGCGCGGTCGGTTGATCCAGGCTAGGCTGGCAGGCTCTTCCGCAATGCAACGAAGATGGTCGGTTCAGTGACAACCCCGGCACGTTCCTCCGACTTTCAGCGCTCATTCGTGGCAATGCGCTACTTCTGGGGCACTCGCGGTCCCGCGCTTGCCGACGCGCTCGAGCAGGTGGGCGTCTCGCCCGCGGCGGCCGACGCCCTGCGTGGGCTCTGCCACCCGCAGCGAGCCGAGCGCGCCGCGGCGCTGGGCTCGGAGCTTGGGCGGTTGGCGACAGCGCTGGACGAGCGAGGGCTGTGGCGATGATGAACCGAGGACGGGTGCTGACGCGCGAGCAGGCAGCCGACGCGCTGCCGCTGCGCCGGCTGGCATTGCAGGAGCGCGGGCTGCCGTTCGGGCGCGTGGTGCCCAAGGCGCTGGTCGACGCCAGCGCCGAGGCGACCCGCATGTTGGCCAAGGCGCGCGTCGAGGCGCAAACGTTGGTCGCGGCAGCCGAGCGGCGCGCGGCCGATTTGAAGCTACTGGCCGAGGCCGAAGCGCGCGCCGAAGCCTCGGCAAAGCTGGCCGCGCACGCTTTGTCGCTGGCCGCCCATGAAGCCAAAGCCGACGAGCGCGCGCTCGAACGCACGGTGTCGTTGGCGCGCCTGCTGGCGGAGCGGTTGCTAGGCGCGTCCTTGGCCATTGCGCCGGAGCAAGTCGTCGGGCTGGCGCAGCAGGCGTTGGCCGAAGCGCGCGGCGCGCGGCGGCTGGCCATCGTGGCCCACCCAGAAGACGCCAAGTTGCTGTCGCAGTCGTTGCCGTCGCTCGGCATCGCAATCGACACCGTGCGCGTCGTGCCGGACGGCGCGCGACAACGCGGAAGCCTGCGCATCGAGACGGACATTGGCGTGCTGGACGCCGACTTGGCGCCCCAGCTCGACCGCCTGGCGCTACGGCTGAGAGAAACGCTGACGCATGAGTCATGATCCGCTAGCTGGCTTCCCGGCGCCGCTCGGC
>JAYUYU010000716.1:0-10207 GCA_043752365.1 Myxococcales bacterium
GGTTTGTCTTCGACCCCAGCCAGCGCGACCAAGAGGCGCGATCCGTGCTCGGACCCGGCCTGCATGGCCCACAGCGTGCCGTCGTGCACCACGCGCCCCAGCTCGCGCGTCGGCACGCCGCCAGCTCCCAGCTCGAGCACGCGCATGCTGCGCTCGAACAGCGACATTTCCAGCAGAAAATCGCCGTACCGCTGCAACCTCAGCCCCCCCGGCATCGCAAGAGTGCGGCCCAGCTCGTGCCCGTCAGCGTCCAGCGTCAGCAGAGGCGAGCCGTCGGCAGGCAACACGTAGACCACGCCGCCCTCGCCGCAAGCCAGGTCCGCTACACCCGCGAACGGCAACGTTTGCGGTCGAGTCGTCGGAGCGGCCCCATCACGACCCAAACCGATCCGTAGTAGCTGACTACCGTAGCGGCTCGCGACCCAAGCGTCGTTGGGTGAACCAACGCAAAGCGCCGTCGGCGTCTCCGGCAACGCCAGCCGCGTCGTTTCGACCAGCTCGGAGCTGAGCATGACGAGCGCCTTGCTGCCGCGAAGCAACCCCACGAACCCCGACCCCAGCGGCAGCCGAGCAATGCGATACGGATCTGCGCCGCTCACGTCGAGCCACGGAGGCTGGTCGCGCGGGGAGAATCCGTTGCGCACGACGGCCTCTCGCTCCCGCAATACCTGCACTCGCTGCTTGCCCACCGCACTGGCGCTCGGCGGCGATTGCCGGCGAGCGGGTGCGTCGCGGGGCGGCGCGCAACCGAACAGCGCGCCAACCACGCCCGCAGTCACTGCCCCGATTGCGTTGCGCAAGGTCGCTTGACGGACAGAACCGCTCACTGCGACACAGCTAGTCGCGCTGCGGCCCTACTGCAATTCTCGCCTGTCCCGCGCCGAGACGGCGTGTCTCAGATTGGCTGAAAGGCACGACTTCATAGTTGAAAGGCGCGCGCGGCAACTGCTCGACTCTGCGCGCCGATTGCGCCCTTTTTGTGCAATGCAGGTCGCAGCAGCAGCACGGCACGACTCGTGCTGTAGCAGGCTGTCGTGACCGAAGACCCCGCGAGACAACATCGCCAGCTCGAAGCCCAAGCCGAACGCTGGACTGCACAAGCCAAAAAGCTCACCGAAGGCGGCAAGGAAGACGCAGCGCTCGAGCTGTACCGGCGCGCCGCCGACGAGCTACCGGGCGCACCGTGGCTGCAACATCGAACCGCCGAGCTAGCGCGGAAGCTGAAGAAGCACGACGCCGCCATCACCTACTTTCGGCGGGCCGCGACGGCCTTTCAAATCGCAGACTTTTCCAAGCGCGCCGTGGCGCCGCTGCGCACCGCCTGGACACTTTCGATCGAGGGCTTGCCGGGCACCTCGAAGTTGCTGGTCGACCTAGCGCTGGAGCTGATGCAGCTGCATCGCCGGCTGGGGTTTGCGGCCGACGCCACGGTCACGTTCGAACGCACCAACAACGCGCTTCGCACGCGTGGCTTTTCTGAAATTGCGCCCCACGTGCTCGAAGCCATGCGGCGCGACCCCCCCGCCTCGCACAGCTCGGCGGTGCCCATCAGCCCCAACTCGCGGAGCTCGGTGCCGCCTAGCTCGCGACCCAAATCCAGCGGCCATTGCTCTTCGCCGCCCACTTCCGACGTCGCTCCGCGCGGCTCCGGCGCGCCTCCCAACGAAGGCGCGCCCAGCGACCGGGGCCGCGCCCTCGCGCGGCTGTTCGGGCGCCGTTAGGCAGCTTTCAGCGTCAGTGGCGCCTCCGAGCACACCGTTCCGATTCTTGGAGCGCCGTCACGCTTCCGCGAGGAGCGCTAGCTCCATGCCGCTCGAGTTACCTGAGCTACCTGAGCTACCTGGCGCCGCGGGCGCAAGCCGTGCGCGAGCTTCGACCAGTGTCAGTGAACTCCCGAGCGCGGACACGAAATCGTTCAGCTCGGCGCGCATGCGCATCAAATTACGCAGCCGCTCGCTAGCCGTCACGCGTTCGGGCCCAGCCCCACCAGCCGACCACGCGGACCAGACCCTGGCCGCACGAGCGAACAGTCGCTGGTAGGCAGGTAGCTCGAAGCGCAGCGCCAATTGGTCGAGGAGCAGATGTGGGATGCCGCTGCCGAGCAAGCGCCGCAACGCCGCGTTGACAAAGCTCATCGACAAGCTTTGGTTGCCACTCGGCAGCGCGTGAAGACGCACGAAGCGGTAATGAAACGCGGCGAGCGCGGCGAGTGCGGCGGGCAAGTCTGCAGCCGCTTCTGCCGCGTGCGCTGCGTGTAAATCTGCCAGCAGCGCCTCGAAATGCCCCGTCAGCAGCGGCCGCGGGGGCAGAAACCAAGGCCGACTCTCCGTCTCGTCGTCGGCGCGCGCCCGCACTACCTGACCCAAGTCGAGAGCGTCGACCTCCAGCCTGCGCTCGTCGAGCAAGGCTCCGGCGTCGTCGACGCTCTCGGCCAACAGCTGCCAGTAGTTGGCGCCGCCCAAGAGCGGCACGCTGACACGCGCACCGCTCGTCAAAATCGTCTCGGCCCCGCGGCGTTCCACGCCGCTCGGCACTTCGTAAAAGCTGCCCGGCGACGGGCGTTTGCGACCGAGCAAGCTCGCCGGCAAATAGAACGAGCTGCGACCCTCGGCGTTGCCCCCGCCCAGCAGCAGCAGCTCGTGCAGCTCGAGCAGCAATGCGCAGAAGCCTGCCGCGTCGCTCGGAACGCCGTACTCCAACAGCCGCCTGCGCACGTGGCACGAGTTACGCCAATAGGAACGCACGATTTCGTACGGGGAACCCGGAAAGCGCACGAGCTCCACCGCGGGCAGCTCGGCCGCCAACTCCGCGACCGCCTTCGGGGCAAACAAAACCCGAGAAAAAGCCTGTTCAATCAAGGCTTCGGTTTGATTGCCCAACTGGCTGGTCAGCCGCGAGTAGCTGCACGGCAGCTGCGCAAATGCAGCGCGCAATTGGCCCGGCTCGAAGCCCACCAGCGGCAGGCTCGCGCCGCCTGGCAGCTGGACCGCGACACCCTGAGCCGTGCGCACCAACTCTGCACCCGGCGCCATGACTAGCTCGTCTCGAGGCTCGGGCTTGAAGCGACAGCGTGGCACATCGAACAGGTAGCCGTCTCGATCTGGCGTGGCCACCGCAGCCTCGACGAAGCGACGGTAGGCGTCGTGGCGATCTTCAGCGAGTGTCATCGTAGCGCTTCGCGGAGCCCGGCCTCGGTTGCTGGCACGAGGTCGAAGCCCTCTGGCGTTTCGAGCGCCTCCACCGGATACGGCAACTCACGGTAGCGCTCGACGATCTGATCGAGCCGCTCGGCCAGCACACGAGAGCTGGGGTTCAAACCGCGCACGACGCACAACCCCGACGGCGCAGTCGCCACGACTTTCACGCGCAAATCTGGGCGATGCTCACGCAAAATGCTGACCACCTTCCAGACGTCGCCTACCCAAAACTTGGTGTGCCGGTCACGGCTCGCGCACAGCGGAAATATCGGCAAACAGTCGTGCAACACGACTACGGCGTTGGGCGCCGACCAAGCTTCGACGTTCACGAAGTCGCGCAGCGCGTACTCGAACAAGTGCATGCCATCGATGAACGACAGGTCCAACCGGTGCGGGCCCAGCGCCTGCTCGCGCGTTTGCCGGGCAAAGAAGGCGTCGCTCGTTTCGTGAAACACCCGCGCACAGGCTGGCAGCAGGTCGCGGCGCAGCTTGGAGGCGTCAGGGTCGATGCCGAGCGCGCGAGCGGCCGTGTGCGCAAACGCCAACGTCGCGCCCGTTTCGACGCCAATCTCGAGGTAGCTTTGCGGGCGCACCAGCTCGTGCAAGCGCCGCAGCACGTCGCGGTACGGCGGCCCGGGCAAGCGCAAGCTGGCCAGCGCCCCCTGCGCGCCTGGAAAGTCGGGAAAGCGCCGCAGCACTGCGAGCAAGTGCTGGGTGGCGCCGGCAACGTCGCCTTCGTGCTGAGCCATTTGTGCGCGGTAAAAACGCGCCGCCAAATGCTCGGGCTGCTGCGCCAAGACTTCATTCACGAGCGAAATAGCTCGAGCGTGCTGACCCAGACCGAACAGCGCCGCCGCGTGGGTCAGGCCGAGGGCGTGCTCCGGCTCGCCCGAGTACGCCTCACAGATCGCCGCCGCGTAGTCCAGGCTGCCAACGCGTAGCGCTTGCGCCGCCAACAGCACCAAGTCAGCGGCCCCCAAGCCGCCAAGGGCGCCCTTCAACGCTTCGGGTGACGAAAGGTATTCGGGGGCGGCAGTCACGCCGGCAACTTAGCAAATCCGTTGGGGGCGCCGGGTCGTACTGATGACAACAGCTGTGGAAAGAACGAAAACGGCCGGATTCTTCGGCGCTGACTTGCCGCAGGACCGAACGCTACGGCGAGGGTCGGCGCGCCTGCTGGGGGCAGTCGCCGAGCTGCCGCTGCGCTACGCGCCGTTCTTTGGGC
The DNA here is from genome assembly GCA_043752365.1 of Myxococcales bacterium. Taxonomy (GTDB): domain Bacteria; phylum Myxococcota_A; class Polyangia; order Polyangiales; family Polyangiaceae; genus PMG-095. Next base: position 4,423 of record JAYUYU010000716.1, read on the forward strand.
GACTCGCGGCGCTGTGGCAAGCGCCCGAGCCCGAGGTGCTCCGTGAGCTCACGCGCGCCAAGGCTGCGCACAACTGGCGCGCTTCGCTGCTGCGCGGCCTCCAGACTTTCGAAGTGGCGCTCGACCGGAAGCCGAACCGCGGGCATGCCCGCCTGCTGCAGCTGGCCCCCGGCTTCCACCTTCCCAAGCACCGCCATCGCGATACGGAGCGCGTGTTGGTGCTGGAAGGCAGCTACGCCGACGGCGACGGCTTCGAGGTGCGGGCCGGCGACGGGCAGACGATGCCCCAGCACAGCGAGCACGAGCTACACGTCTTGGGCGACCAGCCCTGCGTCGCCGCCGTCTTCGAGCAGGGGGTGACGTTCGACTTTCTCAGCCTCGTGCGCGCGCTACGCAGACGCTAGGCTTTAGAGCGCCGGCAAGCCCGGGCGGCGACCAACGCCGCTCAGAGCAGAGGCGCCTAGGCCCAGCGGTGCCAGCGCTTGCATATTGAGCGCGTCGATGCGGTAGCTCCAAACCTCGTTCTGGACCTCGCTCTTCACCGTCAACGCGCTGGTCACCCGCTGCGGACCGTTCAGGCGAAACTTGTCGAGCTGCAGACCATTTTCGGTGGCAGTCGCGCGCAGCAATGGATTTTTGAACACGGTCTCGACGAGGCGACCGGTGTCCATCCAAAGCCGAAAATGGTGTTTATCGGGCAGCGCCGCCAGCGCGGCCTGGTGCGCGCCGTCGTCCTTCAGCGTGCGGTCACCCTTGGAAAACGCCGCCTCGGCGCGATCGCACAAGGTGTTGCCACCCGCGGTGATGAACAGGTGCTTGTCGAAAAACTTGACGCGTAAGCTGACCGGGAACGGCGCGCCGCGAGGCGTGAGCGCGAAGCCCGGACCGTCTTCAGTCAACGTTACCTCGCGCACGCTGGGAATGACCTTCTGCTTCAGCTGCGCTGCCAGGCGCTTGTACTCGGTCTCGTCCTTCAGCAGCTGCACCCAGGTCATGTTGAAGTTGGCGGCCGCCTTCGGCCCCTGCAGAATGAGCGAGGCGTCCAACGCGACGTCGGCCGGCGCCGCGATGGCCAGCACGGCTTCGCTGCCGAGCCCGTCGATCAGCTTTGTCATGCTAACGCCCAGCGCTTGCTCCAACTGCCCGAGGCCTTGCTCTGCCTGGCGCTTGGCGCGCGGATCAGCCGCCTCCATCTGTTCGAACAGCAACTTTTGCAGGTCCGCGCCGGTCATCTTCGTCTGGGTCTGAAACGCCGCGTAGGCTAGGGTCTCGACCGGCAGCCGATTGGGTAGGTCAAGCTTCCCGGGTGGCTCATAACTGGAAGCTTTGGGCAGCTTGCTGCCCATGATGCGCCCCGTCAGGCTGGTGACGAAGCCGGCGGACTTGACCGTCAGCATGCCCGTGAGCGGACCGGCGGGCTTGAAATAGCTGTCGACGAGCTCTTTGAGCTTGGCGTCGTCGATGCTGGCAAACACCGTCGGATCCACGAACGCGGTCAGGCGCGCGCTGCCGTCGAAGTCCTTGGCGGCCGCTTGAAACGACGGATTCGCGTCGATGGCGGCCGCACCCTGCTCGACCACCTTGGCCAAATCAGTGACGAACGCTTCGGTGCCGAAGCTGAGCAGCTTCTTGTCGGGGAACCAGACCAGCACCTCTTTGCCACCGCCCAGCTCGGCTTCGGCCAAGCCTTTCAACAGCACGTCTTGCCCCACGCTGGACTGCAGCTGCTTCTTCGTCAGTTGGTAGCGCTTGCCGGTTTGGCCGACAGCGCCGGACGCCACGAAACGCGTCGACTTGAGCAACGCTTCGACCGGCGCGGCGCTGGCAAAACCGATCGCGAACGCCGCTTCGGGCTGGGTCGCCAGCTTGCGCGCCGCGACGCCCATGGTGCGCGAGGCGACCAGAAACGCGCGCGCGTCATCGAGCGGAATATCGAAGGCTTTCGCGACCGAATCGGCCGTGTCGTCGAAGACGCGTTTATCGTCGCGCAGCGACGTGTCCAAGTACTCCACGTCTTTGAAATCGACCAGCAACTTTGGCACGTTCGAGATCTGAATCAGCATCTCGGAGTCGCGCGGCATGGTGGCTGCCATGTCGGGCGCGTCGCCGCTTGCGAAGAACAGCAAGTAGGCGCCCACCGCACTGCTGACCAAGAACACCAGCAAGATGCCGACCAGCCCCACGATCAACAGCGCGCGGCTCTTCTTCTTTTCTTCCGGAACCGTCTTCCGCCCACCACCAGCCGGCATGGCATGAGCCGGCGGACCATAACCGGGCGCGGTCGGACCAGGGCCGTAGCCGGGCGCAGTCGGACCCGGGCCATAGCCGGCCGCGGTCGGGCCGGGCGATCCCGGAGCCGTGCCGTAGCCTTGCGGGGGGCCGTAGCCTGGTTGCTGCGGCGGCTGTCCATAGCCGCCCTGCTGCGGAGGCGGACCGTAACCTGGCTGCTGTGGCGGCTGACCGTGGGCAGCCGGCGGCGCCGCCGCGCGCTGCGCGAGCGCCTGAGCGAACGCCGGAACTTGATTCAGCTGCCACCACTGATTCTGACCGACCGGGCAAACGCCAGCTTGCGTGAGCTCCCCCGACACAATCATCTGGACGATACGGGATTCCTCGTACGGTCCCTCGGGCGCGCCACCGCGGTTCAGGTAGAACATGAGTCGGTCAGAGTAGACCGAGCGCGGGGGCGGTTCAATCGTGCTGCGGACGTACACCTACTCCTACTCCAGCGCAGAACGCCAACTGCGGCGTGATTAGGCGTCTCGCACGCCTGCCTGGGCTATTCACTCGGGCAGGGCGTACACGATCTGCACGGTGGTCGTGACGGTGAGCTCGCCGGCCTGGACCGGCGCCGCTGAGTCCATTTTTGCCATCCCAAACATGGGCATGGGGCCAGAGCCGCCGCCGTCGGCTTCGCTGATCGAAACCGCTGGGCCGAGCTTTACGCCGGCCAGCTGCGCCAGCCGCTCGGCGCGCGCGCGGGCGTCTGCGACGGCTTTCTTGCGAGCTTCGGCCTGCAGGGCCGCCGGATCTTCAATCTCGAAACGGATGCCATGAAGCTGATTCGCCCCGGCGCCGGTGGCGGCGCTGAGCACCTTGCCTGCCACCTCCAAGTTACGAATCGTGACTTCGACGTTGTTCGTCGCGGTGTAGAAGCCTTGCGGCAACTTCACGAGCGGAGCCGCGGGGACTTCTGGCTTTGCAGCGGCCGCTTTCGGCTTGCCCGCAGGGGCGACGGCAGGCGCGATGGGGGCAACCGCGACGGGCGCCATCTCCACTGGATGCGGCTGCTGCTCGTAGTTGCGCTCGAAGTGGAGCGACAGCGTAGACGTGCGGACGTCGGCGTCGGCAACCCCCGCTTGCTTCACGGCGGCGATGACCTGCGCCATGCGCTGATTCACCTCGCTCATCGCTTGCTCGGCAGTGCCGGCTCGGGCCTCGACGCCGATGGTGCTGCGGGCCACGTTCGGCTTGCCGCTCGCCTTGCCAAAGCCGTTGACGCTAATGCCACGTACCGGCGCGTTGGCGGAGGGCGCGGCGCTGCTAACGACGGTTTGCGGCGTGCAGGCTACGCCGCTGGCGACGCCCACGAGCGCCATCGACATCATCAGACCACGACCAAGGGAGGCAAAGCTGCGTGTTCGCATGCCCATGCGTGGAACGGCGCACCCAGGCTGTCAAGGCGCGCGCCGTCTTGGGTTGGCCCCGTTTGCCACCAAGCCGATTCTCTCAGCCTGGAACAACCCGCGCAGCACCTGCCCCGTGGCGGTCTTCGAGCGCGCAACGGTGCGCGGCGCTGCTGCCGCGACGATGTGGCCGCCGCTATCGCCGCCTTCGGGGCCTAGCTCGACCAAGTAGTCGGCGCCGGCCATCACTTCGGGATGATGCTCGATCACGACTAGCGTGTCGCCGCGCTCGACCAGGCGCGACAGCACCGTCATCAGTCGTGCAACGTCGGCCATGTGTAGGCCGGTGGTCGGTTCGTCGAGCACGTAGAGGGTCGCGCCTTGGGTGGTAGTTTGGGTCAGCTCGGCCGCCAATTTCAGGCGCTGGGCTTCGCCGCCCGAAAGCGTGTGGGAGCCTTGCCCGAGCGCGATATAACCCGCACCGAGATCGCACAGCGTGCGCAGTGGGGCCGCGACTTTGGGGTGGTTTTCGAAAACGCCCACGGCGTCTTCGGCCGTCAACTTCAACACGTCGCCGATGCTACGCTCCATATAGCGCACCTCCAACGTGCGCGGCTCGAAGCGCAAGCCGTCACACGTCGGACAGGTCGAGACCACGTCGGGCAGAAAGCTCATTTCGTGCGTAATGGCGCCTTGGCCTTCGCAGGTGGGGCACTGACCACCGCGCCCGGTGTTGAACGAGAAGCGCGCAGCTTCGAAGCCGCGCAGCTTGGCGTCGGGGGTCGCCGCGAAAATCCGTCGAATGTGGTCCCAGATGCCCAGGAACGTCACCGGCACCGAGCGCGGCGTGCGTCCGATCGGCGACTGATCGACCGAGACCGCTCGCTTGAGGCTGGTGCCGCCGCTCAACGCCTTGAAGGCGCCCGGCGCTTCGGTAACGAGGCCAAGCTTTTGCTTCAGCGCCGGCAGCAGCACCTTGCGCACCAGTGTGCTCTTGCCGGAGCCGCTCACACCCGCCACCACCGTGAAACGCCCGAGCGGCACCGACAGCTCGACGCCTTTCAGGTTGTGAGCGCTGGCGCCGGTCAGCAGTAGGGTATCGTGTTTGGCCGCAATCGGCAGCGCTTGGCGCAACAGCGGCGGGAACGACAACGCGCGCCCGGTCGGTGAATCTGGATGAGCACACACCACCGCAGGCGAGCCAGCCGCCACGACTTGCCCGCCGCGCGTGCCGCCGCCCGGCCCGAGGTCGACCAAATAGTCTGCAGCGCGGATCGTCTCCGAGTCGTGCTCGACGACCACGACCGTCGAGCCCAAATTGACCAAGTTGCGCAGGTTGGCGATGAGCTTGCCCGTATCGCGCGGGTGAAGCCCAATCGTCGGCTCGTCCAACACGTACAGCGCCCCTGTCAGCCCGGCGCCGAGCTGCGCGGCTAGGCGCAGCCGTTGCATCTCGCCGCCCGAAAGTGTCGCGGCCGAGCGATCGAGGCTCAAGTAGCCGAGCCCAACTTGGACCAGAAAGCGCACGCGCCGCAGCAGCTCCGACAGAATGGGCGTGGCGATGCGCGCGGCATCACCGGTCACGTGCAGCGCCTCGAGTCGCTCGAGCAAGCTGCCGACCGAACGCGCGACCAGCTCCTGATAGTGCTCACCGTCGAAGCGCGCTGCGCGCGGGATGGGCGAAAGACGCGCGCCGTGGCAATCCGGACAAACCACCACCGGAGCCGCTACCTCGACCGCTTTGCGCCCGCGCTTCTTGGTCGGTTCTTCAGTCAACACGCCTGCGCCCTCGCAGCGCTCACAGCGGCCCTGCTTGGTCGCGAACGAGAACCAACGCGGGTCCAGCTCGGGCGCCGAAAAGCCGCATTTTGGGCAGGCACTTTGCAGCGACAGCAACTGCTCCTTTCCCGATGAGTGTCGAAGCTTCACGGATCCGGCACCGAGCTTGAGCGCGCGCTCGAAGTCATCGCGCGTGAGGCGCTTGGGGTCGACCTTAGCGACGACCACCAGGTCGATAGTGTGCTCTTTGGTCTTGGCGAGCCGCGGCGGATCACTCGTTTTCACGAGCACACCGTCGCAAAACGCTTGCTCGATGCCGGCGCGCTCGGCGGCCGTGAACACGTCCAAGTACGTGCCCTTGCGGGCTTGCACGACCGGCG
>JAYUYU010000717.1:0-4106 GCA_043752365.1 Myxococcales bacterium
CTGGCTGGGTGACCGCTGGGCGCTGGCCTGGGAGGACAATCGGCTCGGCCCCTGGGACATCTTCGTCACTGTGCTGCCGTGAGCCAGCCAGCGGCTACGCATTCGTGAGATCGAGAGCCTGCCAGTCCGCGGTTGCGCGGACAACGCGGGGCACGTAGCTTCGCGCCCGGGTAGCGTCTGGTCTCCCTAGTCTCCCGCACTCTCGGGGTACATTGGAATGCCTCGAGTCGTGCTGTGCGTCGCGAGCCAGGCATCATTCGAGGCCAGATGAGTATCGACTCCGTCGTCTTGTTCCGCATAGCGAAGCTAGGGTCATGCGGCACGACGCTCAGGGTGCGGCATCGTGGTGACGCCTCGCTGGTCCATACCTTCGACAAGTTCGAGCGAGCAGCGGCGGAAGGGCAGGTCACGGCGCTGCGCCAACTGCTCGGCAGCGCGCTCGAAGCTCACGACGATTCGCGGGGCGTGTTCGCGTTTCCAGACGTGTGCGAGCCCAAGACGAGGAAGTACGAAGCCATCGTGGACGAGCTGTGCGGCGTCGGAGTGTGGGTTCCCAAAGTGGCCGTCCGCGCCAAGCTGGGGACGCGACCAGTCGCTCCTCGCGAGGCTCGGGGAGGCTCTGGGTGTGGCCGCAGCCGGAGAGTTGTGCCGCCAACGGGCGAATTGGTGACCCGAGTCAGGCCGCTCGGGCACATATGCCAAGATGGCGCGCCATTCTGAGAAAAGTTGCTCTCGAGCCGCCGTTCGCTTCGGGCACCTGGCAGTGCTGCTGGGCGGGCTTGCTGGTTTGGCTTGTGAGCGGTCTGACCTGAAAAATGGCCTGTCGCCCGTCGCAGCGGGCGGAGGGGGCGGAACGGGCGTTGGTGGGGCAAGCACGGTTTTATCAGCTTGCCAGGGACCCATCGAGCCGGGCCCCTCGCCGATTCGTAGACTCACACGCTTCGAGTACGACCGCACCGTGGCGGACCTGCTCCACGATACGAGCCAGCCTGGTCGGCAATTTCCGCCGGAGGAGCTCGGCAATGGGTTCGGCAATGATGCGACGGCGCTCAGTGCGTCGCTGCTCTTGGTCGAGCGGTATTACGAGGCGGCCGATCAGCTAGCTTTGGCGGCGCTTGCCCCGGACAAGTTTCAAGCGTTCGTCGGTTGCCCAGTGACTGCGACGGCCGACGAAATGACTTGTGCCAGCCAGTTTCTAGACAGCTTTGGCGGCCGGGCGTTTCGCAGGCCCGTGTCGAGTGAGCAGCGCGACCGGCTGCTGGCATTTTATGCGGCCAGCCGAGCCGAGCGCACTTTCGCCGAAGCTATCCGTGATCTGGTAGCCGTCATGCTGCAGTCTCCGCAGTTTCTGTATCGCGTCGAGGTAGACGGCGTTCCCCCGGCCGGAAGCGCCGTGGCGACGTTGAGCCCGTTCGAGCTCGCATCTCGGCTGTCGTATCTGTTCTGGGGGTCGATGCCAGACCCCACGCTGTTCGAGGCCGCCAACGCGGGTAGGCTCAGCACCGCGGCAGAGGTCCGCGAACAGGCGTTGCGCCTTTTGGCCGACGACCGGGCTCGCCCGATCGTTCGCCAATTCCACGGTAGCCTGTTCGGGCTTTCGGGGCTCGATTACTTGAGCAAGAGCGTCGAGGCGTTCCCTCAGTTTACGCCCGATCTCGGCCCGCTCTTTCGCAGGGAGACCGAGATGTTCTTGGACAACGCCATCTGGCAGGGCGACAGCAAATTCGAGACACTGCTCACTGGCAGCTACACGTTCGTCAATGCACGCCTGGCTGCGTTTTACGGCCTGAACGGCCCCGTCGGCGAGGCATTCGAGCGCGTGGACCTCGATCCGACGCGCCGCGCGGGCTTTCTCACGCAAGCTGGGCCGATGGCGGCACTGACGCCGGGCACGGCGACCAACCCGGTGATTCGTGGCGCGTACATCAGGAGCCGGCTCTTCTGCGATCCACCGCCCGATCCGCCGCCGACGCTAATGGTCATGGAACCCGAGCCCGACCTGACATTGACGACGCGTGAGCGCTTCGTTGCCCACCGTCAGGACCCCACCTGCATCGGCTGCCACAACCTGATGGATCCGATCGGCTTTCCGCTAGAGCATCTGGACGGCCTGGGGCTTTGGCGCGACGTGGATAACGGCAAGCCGATCGATGCAAGCGGCGACTTGCCCGGCACGGACGTCGCAGGTCCGCTCAACGGCCCCGTGGAGCTGGCCAGGCGCATCGCTTCCAGCGCCCAAGCCCGCAACTGCTACGCCGGACATTGGATGTCGTTCGGTTACGGCCGCGGCTTTACCGAGCAGGACGCTTGCACCCGCGCCCGCGTCGAGTCGCTGTTTGCCGATAGCGGGGGGAACATCCGCGAGCTCCTGGCGAGCTTGACCCAAACCGACGCGTTCTTGTACCGAACCCTGGAGGCCCCATGAAGCCGCTGTCTCGTCGAACGGTGTTGCGCGGCCTCGGCGGCGCGAGCCTGGCATTGCCACTCCTGGAGGCCATGTCGCCCGCTCGCAGGGGCTACGCTCAAGTGGCCGCGCCCAAGCGTTTCTTGGTGTACTTTACGCCGGGCGGGACGGTGCGCGAGAATTGGCTGCCGCAGGGTACAGAGACCGCCTTCGAGTTCGGCGAGATCTTGAGCCCGCTAACGACAATCAAAGACAAGGTTTTGATTGTGGATGGCCTGGACTTGAAGGTGACGGTCGAAGGTCACGGGCATCCACATAGCCGTGGCATGGGCGGCGTGCTCACCGGACAACCGCTCAACGAGGGGCCCTACGAGACGTGCGCAGGCACTGCAGGCTTCGCCGACGGGCCCTCCCTCGATCAGGTGCTGGCCGAACGTCTGAAGGTTGGGCGCAAGCTGTCGTCGCTCGAGGTAGCCGTAAATTGGCCGACCGATCGGCGCGACGGCGGCAAGGCGGCGCCGACCAACTGCATCAACTACGCGGCAGCGAATCAGGGTGTGCCCATGTCGATCGACCCGAAGCAGGTTTGGGATCGATTGTTCAAGGACTACGCGCAGGATCCAGCCACGGGCCAGGCGCAAACGAAGCGCAAGCTCTCGATTCTGGACGCGGTCGGCGACGAGTACCGGAGCCTCTTGCCACGTCTGGGCAAGAGCGATCGGCTGAAGCTCGAGGAGCACTTGTCGCGCATCCAAGAGCTCGAGCGAAGCGCAAACGTCGCTCCGCCCATGACCGGAGCTGGTTGTGCCGGGCCCACAGCCCCGGCGCCTCTGGTCGACGCGAGCGCCGGCCAAGTCGGCGAGCCTGGCAGCAACACGCAGTACAATCCGATCCTCGACGCTGCCATGCCCGCCGTCGGCAAGACGATGATGGACCTGGTAAGCATGGCGTTCGCATGCGACTTGACAGCCGTGGCCACCATGCAGTGGTGCGATTCTTCGGGGTACAATACGTTCCCCTGGCTCGGACTCAATGAGGGCCACCACGCCTACCAGCACGACCACGGCTACCAGCCCGACGCGCTGACCAAGATTTACAAGTGGTATGCCGAGCAGTTCGCCTACATGGTGCGGGCGCTCGATACGGCTGGTGTGCTCGACGAAACGATCGTGCTGTGGGTGACCGAGATTTCTCATCCCAACAGCCACGATCAGAGCAACATGCCCTTCGTGCTGGCTGGCGGCGGCGGGGCGATCCGTACGGGTCGCTACGCCCAATACGACCACTTGCCGCACAATGATCTACTAGCGGCTATCGCCAATCTATTTGGCATGGGTACTGCGAAATTCGGTAAGGAACAGTACTGCAACGGTCCGCTGTCAGGTCTGGTGTGACGGCGCAGTGACGCGGACGACGTAGGCGTGGAAGGGCGGATGGTCAGGTCGGGCTCGCTGAGCTGAGGCAAACTTTCGTTCGCACCTCGCCAGGAAGGGGTGCGGCAGAAAAAATGCTCCCGCTTAGTATCCTTTCAGGGGCGTTGTTCGTTCATCAGCCATGACAACCGTCCCAGCGTCTCAGCGCAAACTCTTCGTTTCCATGATGGTACCCGCAGCCCATGGGATGCAGAGGATCTCGCCCAGGATGCGCTGGCACGCGGCTTCGTGACGCTCGGCTGCCGTTTTCACGAGCTGCCCAACCCGCG
>JAYUYU010000718.1:0-4102 GCA_043752365.1 Myxococcales bacterium
ATCGCTCCTTTCATCTTCGCCACGGGTCCTGAAGTTGCTGTAGCGCGGCGGAATGCCGCCCTCGGCGACGAGGCTCCGCTCATCAAGCACGCGCTCGAGTGCAACATGCTGATCATCGACGAACTCGGTTTTGAAAAACTGACCGAGGTGCCGTTTGAAATCATCGATCACCGGTACCGTGCCCAGGCCGTCACGGTGGTGACGACCGGGCTGAAGCCGCCCGAGTTTCGTTCGCGCTACGGCGACGCCATGTACCGCCGCCTTACCGAGCCCGGCGCCATCGTGGAGGATTTCGCGATTGGCTGAGTTCAAGACGCTGACTGCGCTCTGGAACGTTCGTGACGATCGCACGCTCACCGCCGGCGAGCAGCGTGTTTTGCTGATGCTAATTGCGCACTGCAACGCTCGCGGGCACTGCCGGCCCAGCACGTCGACGCTGGCGGACGAGTCGCGGATGCGCCGGACGGCGGTCAGGAGCGCCCTTCGGAAACTTGAAGGCCGCTCAGGTCCGATTCGGCTCGTCGTCGAACGTGGCCGCAGGACGGAGTCAGGCGACCCTGACACTCACTCGTTCACCCTGAGCCCTGGCGTTGGGTGGGTTGATTGGGAACCTACCTCGGTTGATCCGGAACGTACGGTGGGTGCCAAATCAACCAGGGGGGTGGGTACCCGATGGGGCGGGGGTGGGTCGATCGGGAACCCCGAAGAGGATCTTGAAGAGGAAACTGTTGAAGAGGACAGGGAAGAGGCTCGCGTTCGCGAGGTGTTTCAGCACTGGTCGACGACTCTTTGGTTGAAGCTTCACAAGAAGAAAGCCAAGGCGTCCACCGATCGGTTGAAGCACATTCGAGCGCGGCTCAAGAGCTTCGATGTCGAGCAGCTCAAGCTGGCGATCGATCACGTAGCCGCCAGCGATTGGATGATGGAGCGGGCCCACATCGAGCCTGAGACCATCTTTCGCAACGATGGCAAGGCCGCACACTGGATTGCAGCCAAACCGCGCCAGGGAGGCGTACAGCGCGGCGCCGACGAAGCTGAGGCGCAGCAGTGGGGCAAAGAGGGGGCTCGTGCTCTGGAGGCTGCCGAATGAAACGGGCTCGGCCAAACGCCAAGCAGGTGGTTCCCGGAACCTGCTGGCAATCAGGCTCACGTTTTCGTGAGTTGTTCGCCCCGCCCTCCTTGGCAGTGAGACAGCAGTCAAACTCAAACTCGGACTTGTTTGCGGAGCCGGCGTATCTGGGCTCGTTGAGCCCGTGCTTGCTTGCCGAATTCAGCGGAAATGATGCTGTTTTGGGCGCTTGCGACTCGGCTTCTGAGCATGAGCTTCTGAGCGACGCGAATGCTCTTAAGTCATTTCGCGGGGTTAGCGATCAAGTGCACGGATTGCTGGCCAGGGACGGAGGCGCGAGCTGATGGCACGCCGCTTCGAGCACAACGGCGTCCGGACGGCGCCACCTCGCCGTAAGGACGTTGCCGGCTATACCGCCCCGGAACCGAACCGAGATCGGGCTGCGGGCGGACGCTTTACTGCCGGCAACCGAGCCGCTGAGCGCTCTGGCGTGCGCGCCTTGATCAAGCGCCACCTCGGCGCCGACGCTCAGACCGAGGAGGTCGAGCAGCTGTACCGCGATACCATGGTGCTCTTCCGCGGCTGCCTCGCTGGGCTGCCCGCTAACGACGCCGTGGAAGTCCAGGACCTGACGGCCCGCCGAGCGCGCTGGAGCGTTCTCAGCGCCCGCTACGCGGCCAAGGCGGCCGAGGTCGGTCTGTTCACCGAGGAAGGCTCACGCCTGCTGGAGATGGCCTTGAAGCTCGACGCCCGCGCCGAGCGCCTGGCCGTGACTGCTCGGGACGAAGCCGAGCGCCAGAACGCGGTCAAGACCAACGACCCCATGGCCGCCCACCGCGCCCTCGAGGCCGCTTTCGGCCGAAAGGACCCGAAGTGATCGACACCGAGCAGATGGTCATGAGCCCGGTCGGCTTCGGCCTCACGACCGCTAGGCCCGTCCAACGCGCCCGCGCCCGCGCCCGCGATGGCTTTCCCCTTCGAGAATTGGCTGAGGATGCAGAGGTCCAGAAGGCCTTCGGCGGTGCTGAGGCACTAACCCAGCTGCCCGGCGAGCGTGGCATCAAGCCAACCGAGTTTTACGACGTTGCGTCGGCCCGCACGTTCAAGACCGGCGGCGCCTGCGCCAGCGTCATCGTCGACAGCCAGATGGTGAACCTTGATGGGTTGGGGCACGGCGAGATAGCCCGCATCAGCTACGTGTCGCTCAAGCTCGACGTAGCGGATGTCCCGTACCGGCGGACACTCGACACCATCAAGGCCTCGCCCGTGCTGGCGCCGCTGCTCGTTGACGCCACAGCCGACACTCTCACCATTCGGCACCCGTCGGGTAAGGTCATCGAGATCGCAGTCGTAGCCGGCGGTCGGGCAGCTTCCGGCCTAGTTGCCCGCTGGTGCGCTGGTGTGATCTTCGATGAAGCCCCGCGCATGACGGGGCGCGAAGACGGCGTGGTGAACCTCAGCGACGCGCTCAGCGCCGTTCGCGAGCGTCTCCTGCCTGGCGCGCAGATCCAGTGCATCGGCTCACCTTGGGCGCCGAGTGGCCCCGTCTATGACGTGGTCCAGCAATACTTCGGCAAACCAACCGACGACATCGTGGTGATGCGCACGACCGGCCCAGCTGGCAACCCCAGCTACTGGACGCCCGAGCGGCTCGAGCGGCTGCGCCTCAAAGACGAAACCGCCTGGCGCATCAACGCGCTCGGCGAATTCATAGCGCCCGAGTCCGGCCTGCTATCGCCCATCGCCGTGCACCGCAACACGCGGGAGTCACCGCTAGAACTCCCATGCGAGCGCGGCGCCCGCTACGTGGCGGCCGTCGACCCGTCGGAAGGTGGCGAGGTCGGCAACGGCTTCTGCCTGGTGATCGTGAAGTTCGAGCCCGGCGTGATGATTGGGCAGGCCGCCAAATACCGCGTCGCATTCTCCGAAGACTTCCGCGGGCTCGGCCTCGAGGCACTGTGGCAAGCCATCGCCGCGCAATGCCAACGCTACGGCATCGGTCACGCCTGGACGGACCAGTACTCCGCCGCGGCCAGCACGGCGCTCGCCAAGCGCTACGGGCTCACATTGCGCGTCGACAAGACCAGCGCCACGTCCAAGCTCGAAGACTTCACCAACTTCGCCACGCTCGCCCACACCGACGCCATCGAGTTCAGCCCTGACCGAGCGCTGCGTCGCGACCTTTTGGCCGTGAAGCGCCGCGCGACGCAAAGCGGGATGACGATCGTGCTGCCGAAGACGAGCGACGGCCGGCACGCGGATTTTGCCCCGGCACTCGTGGCTGCTGTGAAGCACGCCAAGGAGGCCGAGCGCTCGAACGCCTACAGCAAGATGCGTGAGCTCTCTGGAGCCATGCCCCAGGCCCACAACCTCATGGGCCCGCCGCCCACGGCGCGACAACGCGACCGCAACGACCGCCAAGGATTTTGAAAGAAAGACCCCGATGAACGAACTAGCCCAAGCCCGAGCACAAAAACTCGCCACCGATCGCGTCGAGCAGACCGAACGGCTCCGGCAAACCCGATCGCAACTGGCGGCGCTCGAAGCCCGCTACATGCGTGGGCGCAACGCCAGCGACGGCAACGAGATCGGCCGCGTGACGCACGAGATTCGGCTGCTGGAGCTGTCGATCCGCGGCATCGACCAAGACCTGGCCCGCTTGAGCCGTCCCCAGCCCGTGATCCTGCACACGACCGACGCCGACGAGCTGCGACGTCAACGCGCTTTGCTCATACAGCAGCGTGACTATGCCGACCGGCAGCGCAAAGCTCAGGAGGACGCCATCCGAGCGCAGCACAAGGGCGCGCCCGAGGCGCACGTCCGCACCTACCTCGCTAACGCGATGACCAACAGCACACGCACGTACGCCAAAACTCAAGCGGAGTTCACGGCGCGGATCGATGCCCTCACTGGCCAGCTCGCCCAGCTCGAGCGCCAGCAACTCGGATTCAACGGGCCCACCGCGGCCTAAGGAGAACGCCACATGGCAGCATTAGCAACGGACAGAAACACGCTCGAGAAGGGCCGCAGCAG
>JAYUYU010000719.1:0-10181 GCA_043752365.1 Myxococcales bacterium
GCCGCCAGCAAGCCTAGGCCTGGCAGCGCGGCTTTCACGCACCCCGCTCCATTTCCAGCACTACGACGTCGGTCGGGCTCACTTCGGCCCACAGCTCGCTGCCGGCGCTGTGGCTGCCCAGGCTTCGTGGGTTCAGCTCGTAGGCGCGCAGCGTGACGTCCCCGTGAGAAAGCTCGTGCTCACACAGCTCGCCGAGGTAGCTGCTCCTCACTGTCTTGACCTTGAAGGCATCGCTACTGCCGGCGCTGGCGCTGAGCCGCAAGCATTCGGGGCGGATGGATAGCAGCACAGCGCTGCCCACCTCGAAACCGGGGCGCGCCTGGGCGGTGAGCTCGAGCTCACCGGCTTTGACTCGTAGAGTCTCGCCTGCTTGCGACAGCACGCGCGCTTCCAGCAAATTTGTCTCGCCCAGAAACGTGGCCACGCTGCGCGAGCATGGCGTGCGGTACACCTCCCAGGGCGAACCCAATTGTTCGAGCTTGCCGGCCCTCATCACGGCGATGCGGTCGGCGATGGCCAGCGCTTCTTTCTGGTCGTGCGTGACGTAGAGGGTCGTCAGGCCGTGCTCCTTGCAGACGCGGCGAATTTCCTCGCGCATGCTGTGGCGCAGCCCGGCGTCCAAATTGGACAACGGCTCGTCGAGCAGCAGGCAACGCGGGCGCGTTACTAGCGCGCGCGCCAACGCCACTCGCTGTTGCTCCCCGCCCGACAGTTGGTCGACGCGGCGTTCGGCAAAGCCGGCCATTTTCACGTCGGACAGCGCGCGCTCGACGCGTTCGTGGATCTCGGCGGTGGCGCGACGCTGCTCGCGCAGGCCGAACGCCACGTTCTCGCCGACCGACAAGTGGGGGAACAGCGCAAAGCTCTGAAACACCATGCCAATTTGGCGTTGGTGCGGGGGCACGCGCGTGACGTCCGCCCCGTCGAACAGCACCCGTCCAGCCTGCGGCGCGACGAACCCGGCTATCGTGCGCAGTAGCGTGCTCTTTCCGCAACCGCTCGGGCCGAGCAGCAGCATCAGCTCTCCGGGCTCCAGCGTCAGGTTCACTGAACGCAGCGCCAAGCTATCGCCGAACTGGACCGTGACCCCTTCGACGGCGATGGCGACCTTGGCCACGGCGGCTCAGCTCGACTCGCCGACTCGCTGAGGCAAGCCCCAGACCGCCGCCAGCTCGTTCAACATGACGGCTTCGCTTTCGGCGATGGTGTCACGCACGGCTATGCCGTAGACCAACTCGAAGATCACCTCGCGCGCTTCGGGGCGCTCGACGCCAGTTGCGGCTCGCAAGATGCTTTTGCCGTCTTCCAAGGCGGCTGCCGCGTCACGCGCGGCCTCGAAGCGGCTCTCACCAATTTCGTCGGCGATTTGCTCGAGCAGCTCTAGCTCGTCCTGCGAAACGTTGCCGTCCATCCGCGCCATCAAACCGACCAGCGCGAGCAGCACGACCTGTTCCGGTTGCGACAAGTCATCCAAGGTCATGGCGACCTTGCTAACACGCCGGCGACCAGGCCGAAACTAGTCGAAGAAGCGCTCGTTGGTCAGGCGCTCGACGACGCGTGGGTCGTCCTTGATGTCCGGCTTGGCGACCTGCTTGCGGAGCGAAGTGAGCGTCTTATGTGGCCAGCTCTTTTGCACCATGTTCACGATGAACGTCGGCACTGAGCCTGCCGGGTCGACCACCACCTCGGCCACGACGATGGTGCCCTTGGTTTTGGTGCCGTCCTTGTTCGTTCGGGTCGCCATGGTCAGCTCGAATTTCCCCGACTTGAAGCTGCCGCGCACGTAGTCGTCCGTGGCCGGCGCCAGCTTTTCCGTCACCGAATAGTAGCTGAACAGCACCTGCTTTTGAGCCGGATTGGTGGTGAGCACGCTCTTGAAGACGAAGTCACGATCCTTCAGCGGGGTCGGAGTCTTGATGTGGTTCCAGTTGATCGACTCGGTCTCGCTGAGTTGGCGGAGCACCTTCGTCTTCACCAATCGATCGATCCACTCGACGGAGCGCTTGCGGTCGATGAGCACGCTGGCCACCCGGGTGATAGGCGCCGCGACGAAGCCTTCACCGCGCAGAGCCACGATCGAGCTGCCCGGCACTTCGCGCCGGAACATGCGGATGCCGTCCTCTTCATCGAACATCTCCCACTTGGGCGCGGAGGGGGTGTCGGCGTACGCCAGGCTCGTGAGCGCGAACATCGTCAGCAGGGTGGTGGCAAGAGAGCGTAGGCGCATGGCGTAACCTCGTACCCCAGTTTACCAAAGAAACTTCCCCCGCGAGACCCAAGCCGAGCCGGGCCTTTGGCGTCCATGCAGCTGGAGTAGCCGAATGTTTGCCAAATCGCCGATGGTATTGGTGTTTCTCGCTGCGGCTGGCTGCGCGGCACAGGCAAAATTGCCACAGCAAGCTCGCGCCGCAACGCCCATTCCGGCAGCACCGCCGACGCCCGAGGAGGCCACGCCGCTCGCCCCCTCCGAGGTGCTTGCTCGAGCGAACCTCGCCTACGACTCGCAGCTCGGCGCCAGCCGCGGTCAATTCGACGTCGAGCGCCAGGTCTTCGTGCTCCAGCAATCGGTGCTGCTCTATACGCAATTTCTCGAGCGCGCCGAGGGGCGGACGGAGCTCGAACCGGCCGTGCGCAAGAGCCGTGAGCGCATCGCGGACGCGCAGGCGACCATCGAGTTTCTGCGCGCTTCGCTGAAGGCTGACCGCGAGCCCAAGGGCGACTAGTGCCCGCCTAGCCGGAGCGTCGCGCCGAAACGGGCGCCAAGCTGAACGGCGCGACGCGCAGGCGTACGCAGCTGCCCGGCTCGTTCGCCGTGTAGTGGGGCAGGGCGCTCGCCGGGTCGGCGGAAGCCGGCATCGAAGCGCGCGGCGCGGGCACCGAAGAGCGTGCCGCTTCGTCGTTAACGGCGGCAATTTGGAAGGCCATCAGCTCTTCTTCCATGATGCGCTCGGCGCTCAGGGCTTCGATTTGCCGGGAGGCGCGCGTCGAGTAGGGCGCTGAAAGCTCGGTCTCGGCCTGGCTGCGGTCCGCCGTGGAGCTAGCGAGCTGGAACAACTCGCGCAGCGCGTGACTCAGCGTGCCGTGCTCGACCGCTCGCGCGCAGGCTTCGGCAATGCAGCCCGAGTAGGACAGGCCGTGCTCGGTCGATTCCAGACCGGCGGCTTGGCGCAACATGTGTCGCACGACCGCGTGGCCACAGGCCTCGCGAGTGCGGACGCGCTCGAAGCCGTCGAGGTTGCGCCCCAGAGACCAAAGGCTCTCTAGCAGTGGCTTAAAGGCGGCGCGGCGACCGGCTTCGCTCGAATACAGGTCGACGCTATCGGGTCCGCAGACGATCGCGAGCGGGGCGCCCGCGGCCTCGGCTCGTTTAAGCCAATGTTCGACGTTGTCCCGACCGAGCTCCAGGACAGCGCGCAGGCTGCTGGGCGCCGACCCCAGATCGATTGACAACAAGTGAAGTGATTCTGAAGTGGCGTTGGCCATTGGCCTCATCTCAGCTAACGGGCGGCCGGGGCACGAGTTGAGGGGTTCTGCCCTATGGGTCGCAAAAGACCGCCCCCTGGGTCAAAATAGGTGGGAGGCGCGGGGCCCGGCTCGCACTTCTCCGATATAGTGCGACCCGATGTCACGGTTCGTGCTCGAGCCCGCCGACCTGGCCGAGCTTCCGATCTTTCCGTTGCCCCAGGTGACACTGTTCCCGGGCGCGGTGCTGCCGCTGCACGTGTTCGAGCCGCGCTACCGTGAAATGGTAGCGGCCGCGCTGGCCGGTCGTCGGGTGATGGCCCTCGCGCGGCTCCAGCCCGGCTTCGAGGGCGACTACGAAGGACGCCCACCAGTGTTCGACGTGTGTGGCCTCGGCCAGATCGAAAGCTGCAGCGAGCGCGGTGATGGTCGCTTCGACCTTTCGCTGCGTGGCGTGGCACGGGTTCGCATCGTCGCCGAGCTGCCGCCCGAGCGCGCGTTTCGACAGGTACAGGCGCAGCTGCTCAAAGACGCGCTGCCCGCTCCGGCGCTGGTCGCTGCCTGGCAGGCGAAGCTGAGGGCTTTGTGGGTCAGGCTCGCCCCGCACTTGCCTGAGCCCGTGCGGGACTTGAAAGCCCTCACGCGTGGCGCCGACGACGCAGCGGCCTTTTCCGACCGGCTCGCGGCCACGCTGGTGGCCGATCCCGAAGCCAGCCAAGAGCTTTTGGAGGAGTTGGACCCTGCCGAGCGGTTGCGGCTCCTGACGTCAAGGGTGCAAGAGCTGGTCGACGCGCTGTCGCCGGCCAGCGTGGCGCGCGACAACGCATTGAATTGAGCGCAGCCGCCGCACTAAGCTCGCGTCATGCAGCGCGCGCCACTCGTCGTTGGAATTGCGGGCGGCACTGGCAGCGGTAAGTCTACGCTGGCTGCGCGCTTGGTGAGCGAGCTTGCCGGCGACGTCGCGCTGTTGGAGCACGACTGGTACTACCGTGATCGCTCGAGCTTGCCGATCAGCGAGCGCGAGGAGGTAAACTACGACGAGCCGGCCGCGCTGGACAACGCGCTTTTGGCGCAGCACCTGGCCGAGCTGCGCGCCGGGCGCGCCGTGGAGTGCCCGGAGTACGATTTCGCGAGTCACACGCGCCGTACGGCCACGCGCCGCGTGGAGGCCGCCAGCATCGTGGCCGTCGAGGGCATTTTACTGTTCGCGATTCCCGAGCTGTGTGAAGCCTTCGATTTACGCATCTTCGTCGACACGGACGACGACATTCGCTTGCTGCGGCGCATCACGCGCGACCTCGTCGACAGGCAGCGCGACATCGTATCGATTGAGCATCAGTACTACGCGACCGTGCGCCCCATGCACGTGTTGCATGTCGCGCCAAGCAAGCGCCACGCGCACTTGGTGGTGCCCGAGGGCGGCGAAAACGCACAGGCCCTCGACGTGATCGTCGGCCGCATGAAATACCTGCTGCTCGGGCACTGAGGCGGTCAGGGGTCAGGGGTCAGGGGTCAGGGGTCAGGGGTGGATGCGGGCTGGCGCCCGCTTGGTTTGTGCCCAAGCGACGTCAGTCTCCGTGGTCTCGCCCGCCGCGTTGGCTCGCGGCAGCGCCCCGTTCTCCCCCGCGTTGGCCCCGCGGCAGCGCCGCGTTTTCCCACGGCGTCGGCCCCGCGGCAGCGCTCCGTTCTCCCACGGCGTCGGCCCCGCGGCAGCGACCCCTTCTCCCGCTGACCCCTCCGCCGGCTGACCCCTCCGCCGGCTGACCCCTGACCCCTGACGCTCAGCGAGCATCCGCAATGCGGATCTGCGCATTCGGAGAAGGCGTAAGCCCGACCGCTTGCGACGGGCGCGTGGTGGGTTGGAACTTTTGCCACCAAGCCTGAGCGCGCTCGTCCGTCCAAACCTCGTCGGGTTGGAGCTCGGCTTCGGCGGCCGCTAGCCGCGCCAGCAAGGCGCGCGCGTTTTGCGGGCGGTGCTCGGGCGACTTGGCGAGGCAGTCCATGATGCACAGCTTCAGCGCGTGCGGCACGGCGGCGGGAGCCCGCGCGGAAAGCGGAGCGGGTGGTTCTTGAATGTGCCCCAGCAGCACCATCATGGCGGTATCCTTCTTGAACACCAAATGACCGGTGAGCAGCCAGTAGCCGACGCAGCCCAGCGCGTACAGGTCGGCGCGCCCATCGAGCTTGTGACCCAGCGCCTGTTCGGGCGCCATGAACTCGGGCGTGCCCATTACGCTGCCGGCCCGCGTCAGCTTCGCGTCGAGCGTCGCGTCCAGCCCGGCGCCGCCCGTGGTCTCGAACACGGCTTGGGTAGAGAGCGGCGGCGCGTCCGGCTCGTCCCCCGTGATCGCGCGCACCAAGCCGAAATCCAGCACCTTGATCACGTCGACCTCGTCAGCCACGCGGCACACGAACAGGTTGGCGGGCTTGATGTCGCGGTGCACGAGGCCGACGTCATGCGCCTCGCCGAGCGAGCGGCAGGCCTGCATCAGCAGCCGTAGCACCCGCCCAGGCGGCTGCGGCCCGTGCTTGATGACCAAGCTCTCGAGGTCCAGGCCTTCCAGCAGCTCCATCACGTAAAAGAACGTGCCGTCGGTGGCAACGCCGTAGTCGAACAGCTCGATGGTATTGCGGGAGCGGAGCTGTGCCAGGGTCTGCGCTTCACGGCGAAAGCGCTCCTGGGCTTCGCTGGTGGAAGGGGCGCCGCTGTCGAGTCGAATGAGCTTGATGGCAGCTTCGCGCGCCAGCAGCCGGTGCTCCGCCCTCCACACCTCACCCATGCCGCCTTTACCCAAGCATTTGACGAGCCGGTAGCTGCCAAGCTCGCGCGCCTCCTGGGTGGCACGCTTGGCCTCGGCGCGTGCCTGCGCGGCCTCGCGCCGCACGCGCCCGACGAGCCGCGCGAACGCCACCGACACGCCCAGCGCCAGCAGCACCGCCACGGCGGCGATGCCGAAGCTGCGCTGGCCGTAAGCGTGCAGGCTCTCGAAGAACACGCGCTCAGGC
The DNA here is from genome assembly GCA_043752365.1 of Myxococcales bacterium. Lineage (GTDB taxonomy): Bacteria > Myxococcota_A > Polyangia > Polyangiales > Polyangiaceae > PMG-095. The sequence goes on from JAYUYU010000719.1 coordinate 6,469, forward strand.
ACCACATACGCCACCGTCCAATCGAGCGACGGGTCACGGCTGACGCGAGCCAGCGCCGCCAGCTGCTGCGCGTCGCCGACCGCGAAGCGGAGCAGCTGCTCCTGACCCGGCTTGGGGCCGAGTTGCGCAAAGAACGCGTCCAGCGTGGGGTCCCTCAAATCGCGGTAGGAGAGCGCATGCTCCATCGACAGCGGTAGCTCGGCAATGCGCTTTTCACCCTGCGGGTAGGCGAGCAAGGTGCCGTCGTTGGTGAACAGCAGCGTGCGCATGTCGGCAAGCTCGCCCGCGCGCAACGAGCGTGAAAGCTCGTTGACGTCGAAATCTACGGTGAGCACGGCGTGCAGGCGGCGCTCCACGCCATCCTGCAAATAGACGGGCGCCGCGCGCGTAATGCCGGTGTGATAGGTGCGGTAGAAGGGGTACGGGCGGGTCCAAACGCGCGTGCGAGCCGCCTCGGCTTGCGCGTAGAAACCGCGCTGCCGCGGATCGTAGCGCGACGTCTCTTCGTCCAGCAGCCTGAGCGAGTCGTGGCCGCGGTAGTCGTAGCGCTTAATCTGCGTGGTTCTGACGCCGACGCGGCTGTCTTGGAACATCACGCGGCCGCCTTCGACGTACGCGCCTTGAAAGGTGCCGTCCGGAAAGCTGATGCTGACGTAGGCGACACCGGCCCGGCCTTGTATCAAGTCGAACAGCACGGCGGCGGCGGGCTCGAGCGGCTTGTCTGGCGAGTGCGTGAGGCTGAAGTCAGACAACCTATCAAGCACCGCGTCGGCGGTTTCGAGCGTGCCGCGTAAATGCAGCGCCCCCACTCTTGCCTGCTCGGCCAGCCGATGTTGCCCCAGCGCTCGGTTGCTCGCTTCTAGAGCGCGCTGGCCCACCAGCGTCAAAAATAAGCCTACCGACAGCACGATGGCCGGAAAAACGATCAAGATGCCAAAAGGGGACGCCAACGCGCGCTGCAGGACGAACGCCCGACTTTCGCCCGACGAAGTCGCCGCTTCGCGCGCTAGCTCTCGTTTTCCGATGCGGGGAGCCACCATCCCGAGCCAAGACTACTCCTCACGGCCGGTGGCCCGCTACGCTAGAACTCCGCCCATGGAACCGCAGCTCGTGATCGAGGCTCGACAGCGCGACGTGGGTGGCTTCTTCGTTCGCCGCGCGCTGCCCTCGGCTCAGCAAAAGCTGGTCGGGCCCTTCATCTTCTACGACCACTTGTGTCGGGTCCATTTCGCACCCGGCCAGGGGTTGGACGTGCGCCCTCACCCGCACATCGGCCTGGCGACCGTCACCTACTTGTTCGAGGGCTCCTTCATGCACCGCGATACCCTCGGCTACGCGCAGCGCATCCGGCCGGGCGACGTTAATTGGATGATCTCGGGGCGAGGCATTGCGCACTCCGAACGCACGGCGCCCGAGCAGCGTGAGGCGGGCGGTCCGCTGCACGGCATTCAGTGTTGGGTGGCCTTGCCGCTCGAGCACGAGGAAATCGAGCCGAGCTTCATGCACCACGCGGCTTCCACCATTCCGCGCGTTGCGCTGCCAGGAGCGCAGCTTTCGGTGATCGCCGGCACGGCCTACGGCGCAAAATCTCCGGTCAAGGTGTTGTCACCCACCTTGTACGTCGCCGCCCTGCTGGCCGCTGGGGGGACGCTGCCGGTGGATGACGAGCACGCCGAGCGAGCTGTCTACGTCGCGTCGGGCACGGTGTCGCTGGGGCAGGCTGGGCGGCAGTACGGGGAAGGCACGCTGCTGGTGTTGCCGACCGGAGCCAGTGTGGAGCTGACGAGCACGACTGGAGCGCAGCTCATGTTGCTGGGCGGGGCGCCGCTGGCGGGTGAGCGTCACATTTACTGGAACTTCGTGTCGAGCTCGGTCGAGCGCCTGGAAAAGGCCAAGGACGACTGGCAAGCCGGGCATTTTGGCAAGGTTCCGGGCGACGAACTCGAGTTCATTCCGTTGCCCGCGACCTGACCCGCAAGCTTCGAACGTCGTCGACCCGAGCGCTACGCGACGCGAATTCTTCCGCGTCGCACACCGAGTTCGCGCGTCACCTTGCGGTGGCATTCCCAACACAGCGTGCGCAAGTTCTCCAGCCCGCAGGAGCCGCCGCCCTCGACGACTGGCGTGATGTGATCCACCTCCCAGTAGCGTCGGCGCCGTAGCAAGTAGGTCGGCAGCCCTAGCTCTTCCAAGCGTAGCGTCCGTCGCGCCCGCTTGGTGACGCGGATTTTTCGGAACAGTGCATCGCAGTCGCGTGAGCACGTCACGCACACGCCTTGGTCGCGGGCGTGCACCTGCTCGGCAGCGAACTCCGGCTGCGTGCGTATCTTCCAATCGACGACGCAGACGTCCGAGCAGAAGGTGCGGCGGCCGCTGCCCTGTTTGATTTCTACGCTGCACCTGCGACACAACGGTCGCCCGTTCGGTCCCAGCGGCAGTTGTTTCGGATCGGCCCAGCCGCCCTGTTGCTTGCGGGGTGGACGCGCCGGTACGGGTCTAGCCGCCTCGTCCAGCTGCAAAGCGGCGGGCACTTCGAAGTCGTCAGGCTCGTCAGCCACGCCCAGGGCATGCAACGCCGGCCGTCGATGGGCCAAGTTTTGCCCCCGTTATCGAAGCGAAACCGGGTCAGCGCTAGCCTTGTGGGGTGAAGCTCGGGCGCCCGCTCTACTTTCCGGTCACGCCGGAGCCGTTGCGCATGCAAGCGGGGCTAGCTCGCTTCGGGACCGACTTCGGCAACGGCGACGCCGACCAACGCTTCTTCCCGCGCGACGCAACGTCGCCGCGCTACTTGGCCGCCAAGGCGCGGGTGCTGGCGGCGCATCCGGCGCGTGACGCCTTCAGCATCCACGGCGAGCGCGACGAGGCCTGCGTCGTCGCGGCGCAGGCGTGGCTGTGCCGAACGTTGCGCAACGAAGGTCACTCCGAGCTGGCGGCGCTCGACCGAACGCTGCTCGGTCGCGAGCTGGTCGAAGACTTTGCGGTGTTGCGGCTCGACGAAGCCGCTGCGGACCGCGTGCTGTGGCTGCACGCCTGCTTTCCGAGCGGTTGGCGGCCCGAGCAGGTCATCGGCCAAAGCTTCACGCAGATTCACGGGCGCATCCCGGCCATTGATTCCGTGCTCAGAAGGGCGCCGAGCTTGGCCCACGCCATGGTGACGCGGGGCCCCTACGTGCGCTTCGTCTGGACCATCTCGGCCGATGACGAGCTCGACCACCACCCCGACCAAGGCCAGCAAAGCGCCTGGTCGCCGGCCACGGCCCGCGGCTTTCTGCGCGTAGAGCGTCAAACCACCGTGCCGCTGCCCGAGGTTTCGGGCTCGGTCTTTTTGATCCGCACTTACGTTTATGGTTTCGACGAACTCCCGGCCGCACACCGTGAAACTCTGGCCACCGCGCTCGCGCGCATGGCGCCGGAAATTGCCCACTACAAGGGCCTGTCGGCGGCAATTCCGCGCGCGCTACGGCTGTTGCGCTGACAGTATCCAAGCGCCGACCGCTCGCATGGAGAGCACCATGCCAACGTGCCACCGCTTGAGCGTAGGCCCTGCCTGCGCGCCCAGCTGGGCGCGGCGCGCGCGGGCTAACGCCCGCGCCAGGAACCTCGGCCTATCAAACGAAGCTGCGCGTTGCGTGCGGCTTTTCGGGCACGGGCACGGGCACCTTTACGGCGAGACCAGCAAGCTAGGGACACGCTTTAGCGCTTGGCCGTCGACG
>JAYUYU010000720.1:0-4094 GCA_043752365.1 Myxococcales bacterium
GGCGCCGTCCCGGTGGACGTTGTTTTCTGCCAGTCGCGAAAGCGGGTCTCGAGCAAGAGCACGGTACCGGGAACGGCTGTGCCGGCGAAGTAGCTACCGAGCGTCGCTCGGGTGGTGCCTAGCTCGGACGCGAGGCGTCGAAAGCCTCGCTCTTGCGCAGCTGTGCGCATGGCCGCGACGATGGCGATATCGGGAGGGGTAGAAGACACGGGGCCTCGATTTGGCGAGGGATAATCCGTGCGGCGCGTCGTCTTAGTTTCACGGTTCCCGCGAGGCTTCGCTCACCCTGGGCTACCTCTGGTGGACTTCTTCGCGCCACCAGTCACGTCGTTCTACTCGGGCCGTTCGATGCCCCCGGCGAGCCCCTTCACGTCGCCGGTCGTGTCGTTCTACTTGGGCCCGCAAGCCCCTGACGGTTCGCTATGTGCCGTCAGTCACTTTCCGCGCGTCTCGGTTTCGGTTTGCCAAGACAGATCGAGCGTATCACAAGTCGGTTCTCCTGTACACCGGTGCTCCGGACAGCTCGCGCCCCGCTTGACGATCGTTCTAGTGGTCGTGCCGTGCGCGATCTGGTCTTGAACAAATCAGGTGCAGTCGAGGAACGCGCACTCCCTCTAAAGAGGGGGAGTGCGGTTCGTTACCTGACAGGGAGTGCGGAGAGTGCCGATCGGTGCCGACAGCATGTTTTACGCGGTGCCGTTAAAGTGCGGGGAGTGACAGACGAGAGTGCCGAAAGTTGCTCCGGCACTCCTCCGGCACTCCCCGATCGAGGGGTAAAAACCACCTTCGGATTTTTCTACCGATCCGTAGAATTCTGCGCTGTGCTTGCTCGCACTCTCGGGACAAGCGACGGCCACGAGATCCGCCCAACGGACCCCGCGCCGCCCCACCCGGAACGCAGCAGCTCCCGGACACGTGCAAAGGACTCTCAATCTTCTGCACTACGCCGAACGCTCGATGTTCTCGCGCGTCGCTCCCGCCATTGCCCACGCGCTGGCCCATCGGTCACGCCGCGGCTATTGGCGAACCCTAGGGAGCCATCGATAAAACCAAACAGTTACCTATGGTTAGTTGGACGCTATCGTACGCAATTCGGAGGCCCATTTTTTTCTTGGCAACGGAGCGAATTCAGGTGTAGCCTCGCCTCCAAGGTACTCGCCTGGACATTACTATGACGCCTGTGTCATAGTATTGGGATGCAAGCACCTACCCCGCCACTGCCGGCGGGATGCCAGTCGCCTTCGACGCCTTGGTTGCGTAACTGGGCCAGCGATCCGCGCATTGAAGTGCCACCCGCGGACGAGTTGTCGCAAGGTATGCCCGCGCCGCTGCCCGTGCCCATGCCCGTTGCTACGCGCGGCGAGCACGGCCGCTTAGTTCCGGGCGCCGGCACAAGCGAGCAAGCGCGGCGCGCGTCACAAGCACGCTGGGCCAAGCAACGCACGAGCGTGCGTGCTCTCGACCGGCTCGGCTTGCGGGGCATCGCTCCTGAGGCGATCCAGCCCTACCTGACAGACGCCGAGGAGTTCGCCCAACACGAGATCGAGCGCCTCGCCCGGTCTGTCGGCGGCGGGGAGTGCGGCGCGGGCCCCGCCAGCATGATCCAGTCCTCGGCCCTGCAGACTGCAGCGAGCCGCTACCTGTACGCCCTCGGGTTCGCCGAGAACGACGCGGACAAGCTCGGCGCCGCGTCACGCCTCGCTGACAGCGCCCGGCAGAACCTGCTGGCGGCCCACGCCCTGGCGGCCAAGGAAGCCAAGGTTAGGCCGCGTGATGCGCTCGCAGACCTGGATCGCAGGCTCGGTATCGAGGGGACTCCTTGAGCCTGGCCGTTTCCTTTCTAGCCCGGTTCGACGCGCTCGATCGGGAGCTCGTGACCGCCGGCTTTCCGCCCACGTCCCCTTGGTGGCGCGGCGAGCTAGGCCGGTTCATGTCCGGTGCTCGGCGCCGATGGGTGATCAGGGTCGGTAGGCGCGGCGGCAAGTCCAGCACCCTGTCCCGCCTCGCTGTGGCGTGGGCGCTTTGGGGTACCTACAAGATTCCGCCCGGTGACGTGGGCGTGGTCGCCTTCGTGAGCGTGGATCGCTCCGAGGCGGGGGCACGCCTACGCACAATCGCCAAAGTCCTAGACGTGCTCGGCGTGGACTACGACCAGCGGGCAGAGGAGATCGAGCTCAAGGACAAGCCGATCACCTTCCGCGTTACCACGTGCTCGATCACAGCCGTCGGCTTTACCGCGATTCTAGTTGTCGGCGATGAATGCGCGCGCTGGGAGAGCCGCGAGAGCATGGCCAACCCGGCAAAAGAAGTGCTCGGCAGCCTGGCCCCGACAATGGCCACGCAGCCGCACGCCTTCATGGTGCTGAGTTCCAGCCCTTGGAGCGTAGACGATCACCACGCCGAGCTGTTCGACGTGGGCGACAGCGATCACCAGGTCGTGAGCTTTGCTCCAACCTGGCTCGCCAACCCCACGATCACGGAAGCGCAGACGCACGAGCTTGAACCGGACGCGCGCGTATGGTCGCGAGAGTACGCGGCCGTGCCGAGCGCTGCGATCTCGAGCGCGTTCGATGCTGCCGAGGTCTTGGCGTGCTTCGGCCGTCGCCCTGCTGGCGAGCAGCACTTGGGCGGTTGGATCGCGATCGACCCTTCTAGCCTGCGCGGCGACGGCTTCGGCTACGCCGTGGGCTTCACGACGGACGCTGACGAGCTTGTGGTGCAAGGCTGCGGCGAGTTCCCGCCCACCACGCCCCTGCGCACGATCGTGAGCTGCCTTGCCGCTGCCGCTCAAGCAGTCGGCACGAGCCAGATCTACAGCGACCAGCGCGAGGAAGCGGCTCTACGCCTCCTGTTCGAGGAGTCGGGGATCAGGCTCGAAACGTATACGTGGACGGACAAGAGCAAGGAAGAGTCCGTCTTGCAGCTCAAGCGTTTCATGCATGAGCGCAGGCTCGTCGTGACTGCGGACGGCGCCGACAAGCTGCGGCACGAGCTGCTGGCCGTTCGCGCGCGCGCGATGCCTAGCGGCCGCACCGTCTACACGTTGAACGGGCTGGATATCGCCAGTTGTCTCGTCACACTAGCCCACGCTGCGACGCGCGGCGACCTCGAGTTCCACGGATCGAATCCACTGATCGAGGCTATCGCTCGAAACCGGCGCGAACACGGCTCCCCGTACGCGCCCGGGTTCATCCCTTTTCTCGGTCGCGCAGTGGGGTACTACTGATGAATCCCGAAAAGAAGCTCGCCCGAATCCAGGCCCGCGCGGTCAAGACCGTACTTCACCCGCTTCTCACTGCGGCCCTCCCTGAGCTCGACGCGGGACGTGTCCCGCCCTCGCTCAGCTTTCTGGCCGAACTCGCGCGCGCGACGCTCGCCTACAAAAAGGGCAGCCGAGAGCAGCGGCGCGAACTTCGACGGATCGTGATGCAACCGGCGATCTCGGACGCCGAGTTCCTAAGCGAACTAATAACCGCCTACCTAACCGCTCCCGGGCCCAGCTGCCCAGGGCTTTACGACTGACCGAAAGACCCAATGAACACTCACGAGATCTGCCCTACGTGCCAGCCGAAGCACGTGCTTCAACCCCACGAGAAGCTTTGCAACCATGGCCCGCAATGCGCTCGCGTGACCGGCGCCCGCGTGGACGCGCTCGATCGTGTCGGGCTTGCAGTCGGCGATCGGCGCTTCGACTCGAACGACGAACAGTCGCGGGCCGACATGCTGGCCGAGCTTGCAACGCTCGAGCCGCAGTTCCGCGCCGACGGCAAGTCGGACGAGTATGTGCGAGCCCGCTTCGACCACGCGCGCGAGCACCAGCCCGGCACGGCCGACGCGGCCGCGGCTGCTGCCCGGCATAGGAACGCCGAAGCCTGGAAGCCTGCAGAGCAGCGTACGGACGCGGCCAGCAAGACCGTCGACCCTGACGAGGCGGAACGGCGAATGAAGAAGCGCAACGCAGACGCCTGGCAAAAGAAGTCCGGGGTCGAACTTTTGAAGCAGCTCGAAGGGGACGACACCGACGAGAACGGAATCGGCGCTTTCGGCATGCGCCACACAAAAGCCTGACCGGGATTTCCGGTGCAATTCACAAG
>JAYUYU010000721.1:0-4085 GCA_043752365.1 Myxococcales bacterium
ACACGGCGCCGGGCGAAGTTACTAGCCCGAGACCACTTCCGACAGTTGACGTCACGCCAGCCTGAAATATCCTCAGGGGTCGCCGCACGCCATGGGTTCCCCCAGCCAAGGTCCGCCGACTGCTTTGTCGTTTCCACCCGAACGGGCGAAGCCGGTGGCGCGCCCGCACCTGGTGGTGCTCTCGGGCCCCGAACTCGGAAAATCCTTCGAGCTCACGAACGAGGCTGTCGAGTTGGGGTGTGATGCCAGCTGCGGGGTCACGCTTACCAGCGACGGCGTCAGCCGCAAGCACGCCCGCGTGCAAATGATCTTCGACCTCTACTTCGTCACCGACTTGGGCTCCGCCAACGGCACCTTCGTCAATGACGAACCTGCCACGATGGCCCAACTAAAGGACGGCGACCAAATTCGCATGGGCAGCGCCGTCCTCAGGTTCGTCGCGAATCACGTCGAGCGCGCTACCATCGAAGTTTTGACCGGCACCGCCGACAAGCAGCAATTCAAGGTCGACCTCGAGCAGGCCCTCGCCCATGCCGCGCGTAGCGGCGATCCGCTATCACTTGCACTGTTGGATCTAGATCACTTCAAGCACATCAACGACGCCATGGGACACGCCGCGGGTGACGCCGTGTTGGCCAGCACCGCCCGCGCCATCGACGCCACCCTACCGCCCGGCGCCGCCCTGTACCGCGTCGGCGGCGAAGAATTTGCCATTTTGCTGCCAGGTTGCCTGCGCTCCGACGCGCTAGCCCGCGCGGAACGCATGCGCGCCGCGGTCGCCATCGAGCCCATCCACCACGAGAGCACACGCATTTCCGTTACCATCAGCGTCGGGGTCGCCCAGCTTGGCGACGGCGAGACGCCCAATCAGCTGTACGAGCGCGCCGACCGGCTGCTGTACAAGTCGAAGCTCGGCGGCAGAAACCGCGTGTCGTAGCGCGCGGGCGCTAAAGCGTGCCCCACGAAGCGTACAGCCCGTTGCCGGCGAGTAAGTAGAGCACTGCTGCCGACCGCACCTCTTCGGGGGCGTGACCGAAATAGCGTTCCGTCATCTTTCACCTGGGCCTCGCTTCCAGAAAGCCGAGGCGACAACAATCCTGACCGGTGGGGGCGACAACAATCCTGACCGGTGGGGTCACCTGGGCCTCGCTTCCAGAAAGCCGAGGCGACACAATCCTGACCGGTGGGGGTCTGCGCGATTGAAAGCGATGTCGCACTTGCGACAAACTTTCGTCAATGAATTCGCGGCCCCGCGCACTTGGCATGACGCTGTCGCAAACGCGACTGCCCAGCGCGTCGTCGCATTTGCGACAACGTCACCTCCACGAAAATTTACCGCGAAATCATTGCGGAAAGTTTGTCGCGATTGCGACATGGAAAGTGATTTGGTGAGCCGCTCCGAGCGCGGGCGGGCGCAGGCGAGCGACGGCGAGCGCGCAGGCGAGCGACGGTGAGCGCGCAGGCGAGCGACGGTGAGCGCGCAGGCGAGCGACGGCGAGCGCGCAGGCGAGCGACGGCGAGCGCGCAGGCGAGCGACGGTGAGCGCGCAGGCGAGCGACGGTGAGCGCGCAGGCGAGTCTGAGTGCAGGGCAAACGCTAGGGCGCAGGGGAGGCGCCAGGGCGCGGGTGAACGCCGGGCGCGCGGGCGAGCTCCGACCGCACGTGTGCACCGGTTGCCGCCACGGAAGATTCTGCAATTCGAGCTGCGCTGGGGCAGCCCTCGCGCGTCAGGGCAGCTTTTTCGGCCCCGGAATACTGCCGCCACCGCGCACGAAGGCGATGATCGTCTTGGTCAAGCCCTCGTCAGCCTTCACGCACTTCAACGACACGTCGCCGCTGGTGGCGCCCTTACATTCGGTGCGGCGCGCCTGCCAGGCTTTGTTGACCTTTTCGTCCTTGCGCAGCGCGTCTTGCGTGTCGTCGTCGAGGTAGCGAAAATCGATGGCTGGGTACTTCGGCGCCGGTGCCTTGGACATGGTCACCTCTTCACTCTGAAGGGTGACGCACGAGCCGTCCCAGCGCAGAGCGTCGTAGCTACCGCCGGCGCCGCTCACCTGCATGCCGCCCGCGTCCGCTACGCGTGCGTACAGAATCAACACTTCTTCGTCGAACTCGACCCAGCCGCTGTCGGACGCCCCGCCGGAGGCGTTCCAGGCTTCCGTTCGGCGCGTGAGGTAGGCGCGAGTCCAAGCCGGATTCGAGAATAGGTACAGGCCGAGCGACGGGTACTTGCCGTTGCAAAGGCGCTTGACGAACTTCGGATCGGGCGAGCAGGTAGCGCCAGCTTTGAAGCACTTGGTCGGCACGCCCTCGCCGGTACCGCTCGCCTCGGCTGCCGGCGCGGCGTCGGGCGCGGCTTCGGCCGCCGCTGCGTCGGGCGCCTGGGTTTCGGCTGCGGGCGCTTCGGCCGGTTTCGAACCGCCGCACGCGCCAACCGCAATTGCGAGCCAACAAGAAGCCAGGAAACCGAGCGAAACGAGCGCGCAACGCATCGGGCCGTTCATATCAGGAAACCCGCGAGGCTTGTGATAAAGCGTGCAGCAGGAGTCAGTCGATGCTCGATCTCAAGCAGATTCGCGAGAACCCCGAAGCCGTGAAACGCGCCATCGCAGACAAGCGCGTGGGCCTTGATTTGGACGCGCTGCTGGCGGCTGACCAGCAAGCGCTGAGCCTGTCGCGCGGGCTTCAAGAATTGCAAGAAAAGCGTAACCACAACGCCAAGCTGATTCCCAAAGCTTCGGCTAGCGAGCGCCCCGAGCTGATCGCCGAAGGCCGGCGCATCGGCGACGAAATCGCGGCGTTGAAGCCGGCTATCGACGCGGCTGAGGTGGCGCTGCGAGATTTCTTGTTGCTGGTGCCGAACATTCCAGCCGACAGCGCGCCGCGCGGGGTCTCGGAAGCGGACAACGTCGTCGTCAAGACCGTCGGCGAGCCGACGCGCTTCGAATTTGCGCCGCTAGACCACGTAGCGTTGCTGGACAAACACGGCTGGGCAGACTTGGCACGCGTTGCCAAGGTAGCCGGCTCGCGCTCGTACGCGCTCAAGGGCGACGGCGTCTTGCTAGAGCAGAGCCTGCTGCGTTTTGCGTTGGATCAGCTGGTCGAGCGCGGCTTCACGCTGATGAGCGTGCCGTCGTTCGCCAACGAAGCGGCGTTTATTGGCACCGGGCATTTTCCGACCGGGCGTGAGCAGGTGTACCACCTGGAAGCCGACGACAAGTACCTAACCGGCACCTCCGAAGTGACGTTGAACGCGCTGCACAGCGGAGAAATTTTGAACGAGGCGGACCTGCCGCTGCGTTACGCCGGCATTTCAGCCTGCTTTCGCCGCGAGGCAGGCAGCGCAGGCAAGGACGTGCGCGGGCTGATTCGCGTGCACCAGTTCAACAAGGTCGAGCAGTACGTGATGTGCAAGAACGATCCGGAAGAGTCCGAGCGCTGGCACAGGACCTTGCTCGAAATTTCCGAGAGCATCCTGCTCGACCTCGAAATTCCGTACCGCGTCGTCGAGTGTTGCACGGGCGACATGGGCCTCGGCAAATACAAGATGTTCGACGTCGAGTCGTGGGTGCCGAGCGAGAAGCTGTACCGCGAAACCCACAGCTGTTCCAACCTACACGACTGGCAGGCGCGTCGCTCCGACCTTCGCTACCGCGACGCGCAAGGCAAAGTGCGCTACTGCCACACGCTCAACAACACTGCCCTGGCGACACCGCGCTTCCTCGTGCCGCTGCTCGAAAACCACCAGCAAGCCGACGGCCGTGTGCGGCTACCGAAGAAACTGCAGCCCTACCTCGGCAACCGAACGTTTCTGGGCGGCGCCTAGCGAATCGAGATTTTACAGGGAGATCGGGAGATCGGGAGTCGTGCGAGCGCAGACCTGGTGCGCCAACCCGGGTCGACGCTCGCGTCACGTTCAGCGTGGACGTAACGGCTCTCACGGGGCGACGCAATTTCCGGCACTGCGGAGCGTCCAAAAAATTCACGCTCGCACGACTCCCGATCTCCCGATCTCCCTAGACGTGACCGGAAAAGGCAGGGCGAGGTGGGGGATCGACAGCAAGGGCTTTCGGATGTTGAAATGG
>JAYUYU010000722.1:0-4083 GCA_043752365.1 Myxococcales bacterium
ACCTGCCGGTGTTGGAGAAATTCGGCCCCACCATGGGCGTCGACATGTCGCCGGAAGCCATCGACTTTTGCCGGCGTCGCGGGCGCAACAACGTCACGCAAGCCAACCTCAACCTGCTCGAGGGCATTCCCGATGGGTCGGGCAGTGTGGTCGTGCTCGCCGACGTTATCGAACACTTGGACGACGAGCGTCCGTGCCTGGAAGCCGCGTATCGCACGTTGGCGCCCGGCGGCGTTCTGCTGATAACCGTGCCCGCCTACATGTTCCTGTGGGGCCCAGCCGATGAGCTGAACCACCACAAGCGACGCTACACGGCTGGTCGACTGCGCAGCGTGATCGAACCAGCCTTCCGCATCGAGCACCTGACCTACTTCAACACCTTGTTGTTCGGCCTCGTGGCGGCCGGTAGGTTCGGTGAAGTCTTGTTCAAGCGCGGCGGCGACGACACCGCCAAGTTGCCGCCCAGCGCGCTCAACCAGGCGCTGGCTTCCGTATTCGGGCTCGAGGCTCGCATCGTGCCGCAGCGCCGTTTGCCGTTCGGCGTCTCGTTACTGTGCGTGGCCCGCAAGCCATGAGGCGCTCGCCACCGCCAGTTTGAGATCATGACTACCGCCGCCCCCTCTCCTTCCGATCTGCCCGCTCCGCCGCGGCGTGTAGCGCACCGGGATCCTTACCCGCTCGCCATCGCGGCTCAAGCCGTGGCCATTTTCGGCGTCGTAGGCGCGGCGCTGGCGCTCGCCGGCGCGACCGCTCGCATCGAACCAACCAGCCTGCCCGGCTTCTTGGAGTCGAACACGCTGCCGGACCAGCCGCGCATGACGGTCTTCGCCATCACGGGCTTGGGCGCCGTGCTGGCGGGTCTCTTCGCTCTCCTCTACACGTTGATCCGCGGTCGGGGCAGCGTCGCCGGGTTGCGCCAAGCAGCCGACGTCATCTTGCCGCTGGCCGTGGCCGCGGTGCTGCCGAGCCTTTTTTCAGCGCGACCCTGGCACGACAAACCAACGACCTTCTTGGTTGGCATGGCCGCCACGGTGTTGGCACTGGAAGCGCTGATGCGCCGGTCGCTGCACGCGGCGCCTCAGGCCTTCAACGACTGGCTCCACGAGAAGCTCGACTTCAGGCCCAGCGTCGCCCGTTGGTTGCCGTTCGGCGTCGTCGTAGCCGGCTTCCTCTTTTACACCGTCTACTTCAGCTACTACACGATCCTCAATCACCAGCGCCTGGGCACCTCAGGTTTCGATCTGGGGATCCACGTCAACTGGGCGTACAACGCCATGCAGGGACGGCCCGAGCGTTGCCCCGTGCTGTTCGGCCCAGACGGCGGACACTTTCTCGGCAACCACGCCATCTTCGCGATGTTCCTGTGGCTACCGTTGTTCTCGCTCTGGCCCAGCTCGGAAGTCTTGCTCATCTTGCAGGCCACCATGGCCGGCTTGGGCGCCGTGACGCTGTACATGTTCGCGTCGACGCAGACGACGCGCTGGTCGGCGGTCGTGATCGCATACGCGTACTTGTTCTTCGCGCCACTGCACGGCCCGAATTTCTACGATTTTCACGAGCTGATCCCGCCGCTGCCCTTCCACTTCTTGCTCTATTGGGCGATCGCCAAGAAGAAGAATTGGGCGGTGGTGCTGCTCGTGCCCCTGCTGTGGTCGTTTCGCGAGGACGTGGCGGTCGGCATCACGGTGCTGGGCGTGTTCCTGTTGGTGACCGGGTTACGCCCGCGCATGGGCCTGCTCATGGCCGTGATCTCGGGCGTTTGGTTCGTCACCCTCAAATTCGCAGTGATGCCGCGCTTTTGGCAGACGTGGTTCGCCAGCATCTACAAGGACCTACAAGCCCCAGGCCACTCCGGCTACGGCAGCGTCGTTCAGACCATCCTGATCAATCCGACGTACTTTCTGACCACCATGCTGCGGGAAGAGAAGCTCATCTACTTCTTGCACATGTTCGGGCCGCTAGCGCTGCTACCCACACGCCGCTGGGCGCTGTTGATGCTGGCAATCCCCGGCTTTGCCTTCAGCATGCTGACGACCGGCTACGCGCCGACGATTTCGATCGCGTTTCAATACACGTGCCACTCCATTCCGTACGTTTTCGCGGCCACCGTACTGATGGTGCGCGTCATTGGTGAGGGCGCGGACGGCGCGGTCAGGCGCCGCGCCGTACTGACGGCGGTTGCGTTCGGGGTGCTCTGTCACAGCTACGTGTTCGGCGCCATTTTGCAGCATAAAACGTTCGTCGGCGGCTTCAGCAAGATCGAGTTTACGATGAGCGACGAAGACAAGGCCCGCTACGAGGTCATGAAGCAGATGCGGGCGTTGATCCCGCAAAACGCCAGCGTCGCAGCTTCCGAGAACGAAGTACCGCACGTGTCCGCGCGCATGGACGCTTACACCATCAAGGACGGTGCCGCGCCCGACGCAGACTTCATCTTAGTCAACCAGAACCAGATGGGCGGCGGCACCCGTACCGCCGTCAACACGATGTTCTCGCACAACGACTACGGCCTGTTGAAATCAGGCCACGGTCTGTACCTGTTCAAGCGCGGCCACGAATCGCCAGAGACCAAAGCCGCAATCAGCGCGCTCGGCATCGGTAGCAAGCGCTCGAAGCGCAATCGCTAGCGCTCGCAGCGCAATCACTGAGCCGACGCGGAGCGTGCGCGGGCCAGCATAAAAAACCCGACCGCACATTGCAGCCCCGTCAGCGCCAGGGTCGCAAGGTAGGCGCAAAAGATCATCACCGCGCCCTCGCTGCGCACCTGCTCCAGCGGAAAGAACAGCGCCAACGCCGAGAAGCCGGCGATTTGGTAAGCGCCGAACAGACCGGGGCCCGCCGGCACGACCGCGCCTAGGCCCACGATGCCCACCACGCAGCACGCCTGCGCGGCCGTCGCGGGCAAGCCAACGGCGCGCATGAGCAGCCACATCGAGAAGATGGTCAACGCCCAGTACACGAGTGTCGTCGACATGTACGAAGAAAGGTTCGATTTCGACGGCAGGAAGCGCAGCCCGTCCGCGACTCGCTCGAGCGCGCTGGCAGCCCAATCTGCTGCTCGCGGCGACACCAAGCCAACCACCCGGCGCGTCAACCGTCCGGCCTGTTCACGCGCTGCGTAGAACGCGACCATGGCCAGCGAAAGACCGCCGAAAGCCAGAGTCGCGCTGTAGACGGCTCCCTTCACGGCCAGCAGCGGCAGCGGCAAACCGCCCAATGAAGTGGGCAGCGGCGACACCATCTGCGCGAGCGACATGGCCGTCACGGTGAAGAGCGTGAGCACGACGCCGTCGATGGTGCGTTCGGCGAAGACGGTGCCGGCCGCCTGCATGAACGTGACCTCGCGGCTTTGCGCGATCAGATACGGCCGCACGATCTCGCCCATGCGTAGCGGCGCCAAGAAGATGGCGCTAAAACCGACCAGGCCGGTGCCGAACACGCGCAGCGAGCTGATCGTTGGCGCGATGGGGCGCAGCAGGAATACCCAGCGATAGGTCCGCAGGAAGATGACCACCATTTGCACGAGCAGGTACGCCGAGATGCCCCAAAGCGGAACGCGGCGCAGCTCGGCGCTGGACGGCAACAACGGTAGCCCGCCCCGCGCCAGCAGCCAGACGAACCCTCCACCGATCACTAGCGAGACGAGCAGCCGCGGCGCAGCGCCCGACAGCAACCGCTGCTTGCTGGGTCCGCCGTTGGGCTCGCCAGTTGGTGACGCGCCGCTATCGAGGGGAGACCCAGGTATCGTCAAGGGAGCGCTGTCCTAACACGCGAGCGCGAGCGCTGTCACGGCTTGGCCGGTCGCCGTAAAGTGGCGCCAAGTACCCGAACTTACTGGCATCAGCCGCGTCGCGCATGGCGGGCGAGGCGCATCTGCCAAACACCCAGCGCGCCCTCGACGACTTCGTGACGGCTCATTTTCGACTGCCCCGCGCGGCGGTCAACGAACAATATCGTTATTTCGACGACGCGGAGCCCTCGCTGGAGCGCGCGGTAGGTGGTCTCGACTTGGAAGGCATAGCCGTTGGAGCGCAGCGTCGCGATGTCGATCCGCTCGAGTGCGGGCCGCGTGTACGCTTTGAA
>JAYUYU010000723.1:0-22757 GCA_043752365.1 Myxococcales bacterium
GGCGAAAGAGACGATCGAGGGCGGCGAAAACTATTTGAAGCCCGCCGCCAGCGGTCTCGACAGCTGCCAAAACGTCTCCTACGCCGCGCCTGCCTACTACCGCGCCTTCGCCAAAAAGAAACCGGACCAAGCCGCCTTCTGGAACAAGCTCGCGAACGACAGCTACACGCAACTCTCGCGCACCGCCGACGGCTCCACCGGCTTGGTCCCCAATTGGTCCAACCTGAGCGGTGACGCCGGCTGCAACAGCTACGCCAACGGTGATCGCTACGGCTACGACGCCGCGCGCACGCCCTGGCGAGTGGCGACCGACTACGTGTGGAACGGCACGCCTGCGGCAAAAGACTGGCTCGGCAAGCTGGTCACTTGGGTGGACGGACCCGCCGGCGGCATCACCGCGATCGGCGACATGTACACGCTTAGCGGTACCAAAGAGAGCCCCAACCACAACTCCACCTTCACCGGTGCCTTCGCGCTGGCGGCCATGTCGCAGAGCCAGGCCAAAGTAGACGTCTACGGCAGCGCCTTCCGCGTCATCTCGGACGGCACCTACTACGAAGAGTCGCTCAGAGCGGTGTACATGCTGCTGGCTTCAGGCTTGTTCCTCAACGTGTGTGAGTAGGAAACGTGCCCGTGCCCGTGCCCGCCGGTCCGTAGATGATCATAGCGGGTCGTAGGCCCTGCCTGCGCGCCCAGCTGGGCGCGGCGCGCGCGGGCCACGCCCGCGCCAGGAACCTCGGCCTATGCAACGGAGACCGGATTTTCGGGCACGGGCACGGGCACGGGCACGTTTACGGGGAGAGCAGCAGGTTGGGAACACTGGCTTGACCACGAGCGGCCTGGGCACTTAGCCTCCCCGGCCCCATGGCAAATCCGACTGCGACGCTGAGCACTTCCCTAGGTGACGTGGAGATCGAGCTCTTCACGGACAAGATGCCGATCACGGCTGGCAACTTCATCAAGCTCGCCAAAGCTGGCTTCTACGATGGGCTGCATTTTCACCGCGTCATCAACAACTTCATGATCCAGTTCGGCTGCCCTCACAGCCGCGACGCGAATAGCTCCCGCGCCGGCACTGGAAATGCACCCGACGGCACCATCAAGGACGAGCATCCGGCCGACGCCCAGCTGTCGAACGAGCCAGGCACCCTGTCGATGGCCAACACGGGTCGGCCTGACAGCGGCAGCTGTCAGTTCTTCATCAACACCGTCCACAACCACTACCTCGATTTTTTCACTCCTGGCGCTTCGAAGCACCCGGTATTCGCCAAGGTCACCAAGGGCCTGGACGTCGTGAAAAAAATCGAGACCACCAAGACGGGCGGCGGCGATCGCCCGGCTACTCCGATTCAGATGGTCAAAGTCACCATCAACGACTGAGTCGGGTAGGTGAAGGTGCGCACGCAGACACCCGCAACCAACCGGTTGCGCTGGGTCGGGGCCGCAAAAAGGTGAGGCGGCGTTGCGTGCGTAGGCTTTCAGCTGTCAGGTCTAGGCTGTAACATTCGAGGGAAGCGTGAAACCGGCTTCCTTTGCCCCGCCCGCCATGAATCAACACGAGATCGGCCCCGGTCACGTGCTGGGTCGCTACGAGCTACTGATGCCGATCGCGGCGGGTGGCATGGCCATGGTTTGGGCGGCGCGCCTCAAAGGCACGCGCGGCTTCCAGAAAATCGTCGCCGTCAAGACGATGCTGCCGAAGCTGAGCGAGGACGACCAGTTCGAGCAAATGTTCCTCGACGAAGCGTCGCTCGCGTCGAAGGTGCGTCATCCCAACGCCGTCGAGGTCCTCGACCTGGGCGAGCAGGACGGCGTGCTGTTCCTGGCGATGGAGTGGATTGACGGCGTGCCGCTCAATCAACTGATGAAGGCTGCCAAGCACAACGGCGGCGTACCCCCGACGGTGGCCATGCGCATCGTGATGCAAGCCTGCGCGGGCTTGCATGCCGCGCACGAGCTTACGGACGGCAAGGGCAAGCTGCTTGGCTTGGTCCATCGCGATATTTCACCGCAGAATATTCTGGTCACCTTCGACGGTGTGGCCAAAGTCGTGGACTTTGGCGTGGCCAAGGCCACCGCGCTCGGCGACGGGGCGACGCAAGCTGGTCAGCTGAAGGGCAAGGTCAGCTACATGGCGCCCGAGCAAGTGCGGGGCGAGTCGATTGACCGCCGCTCGGACGTGTTCGCGATGGGCATCGTGCTGTACGCCCTCACCACCGGAAAGCATCCGTTCCGAAAGGAGTCCGAAGGCGCAACGTTGTTCGCCATTACGGCGCCCGACCCGGTGATTGCACCGCGTAAATTCGTGCCGGACTACCCGCAGCCGCTGCAAGACGTGCTGCTGAAAGCACTCGAGAAAGATCGCGACCTTCGCTACTCGAGCGCGAGCGAGCTATTGCGCGCGCTCGACAAGGCGCTGCCCCCTCTGTCGCGCGGCTCCGAAGAAGAGGTGGGCGCCTTCGTGCTCAACTTGTTCGAGGAGCAGCGCAAGCAATCGCAAGCCACGCTGGCCGACGCGCTGGAGCGCGCCGACAAGCACCAGCTTTCTTCCAAGGGCGGGCACAAGTTCGCCGAAGCCACTTTGAGTGGCCACTCGAGCGTGAGCGCGCTTTCGACGGTCGGTGTGGCCGCGAGCCTGGCCCCGCCCAAGCCGTCGCTTTCCGATATCGACGCCGCCTTCGCGGGCCGCGGCGGCAAACGCTTCATCACGCTGGCCGTGATTGGCGGCCTGTGCATGATTGGCGCGCTAGCGGCGGCGCTGTTCATGGGCAGCGCGAAGCCGACCGAGCCCGTCGCGGCGGGCAAGCCTGCGCCGGCCGCGGCCAGCGTCGCGCATGTCGACGCGCCGCCCGCGCCAGCCGTCGACTTGAACGCTTTGCCAGTTGAGCCTGCGACGGGGGTCGGCGCGAGCGCGACGAGCGCGACGAGCACGGCCGCGCGCAAGGCGCCTGGCGGGCGCGTGGTGCCCGTGACCGCGGTAGCGCCGGCCAAGTCGGGCACGCCTGCCAGCGCACCCAAGCCGTCGTGGAAGCACGACCCTGGCTTTTAACGCTCAGAACACGCCGCGCACCGTGGCGCCGAGGGGCGCCGAGGGGCTGACAGGCAAGCTGGGAAAGAGCTGCAGCTGGGCGGACGCGGCGTCAGTTGCTGGTTCCTTCTGCTTACGTTGAAAGAACAACAGCGCGCCGGCAGTGCCAACCGCCACGATGCCGACGCCGAGCGTGACCTCGGCCCCGTAGTGGTAGAATTTGAGATCGTCGTAGCGCGATTGCTTGGACGGCGGGCAGTGCTTGCCATCCGAGCCGCAGGCGCCTCGCAGCTCGTTGAGCGTGCTTTGGCGCAGGCCAAACAGCACCCCTGAGCCAATCAAGCTGGCGACGCCGACGCCGCCGATGACGAATGGTACCACCTTGCTCGGAGGCTTCTCGGGCGCGGGCGGGCCGCCGCCGCTGCGCAGCAGCTCGGGCGGCAAGGCTTCGAGCTTCACCACCAGCCGGGTGGTTTGCTCCTCGGTGAGCGTCACGTCGGCGTCGAACGGCTTGTGATTTGGAGCCTTGGCCGTCACGGCGTGCGGTCCTGGGTCCAGCGGCACCTCGACCCCGACGGCGCTGTCGCCGACCGCGACGCCGTCGAGCTCGATAGCGGCCGCGCTGGCGCCGGGGCCGCGCTCGATCACCAACTTGGGGATGCGGGCGCGCAGCTTGGTCACGTTTTGTTCGACTTCGTTCTTGAAGTCGGGATTCACCTGGTCGGCGTCGACCAGCGCTAGCTCGTAGCCGCCCAGCGCCGCAACCAACCTGCCCAAGCCTTCTTCACAGACTGCGATGTGGAAGCGCACTTGGGGGGTCATGCGCACCTGCCCCACCTCACGGAAGGCTTGCAGGGCCGCAGTCCAGTTCTTGGCCTGTTCCAGCTCGGTTGCTCGCTGAAACTGAGCCCGCGCTTGCTTCAACGCAGCAGCGTCCTGCGCCAACGCTGGCGTTTGGCTGGCCAAGAGCGTGCAAGCCAGCGCAAGGCTTCGGACCCAACGACGCGAGTTCAACGGCATCAGCTTATCACCTCGGGGATCGTGATCGCTCTTTACCTTGGCCTCCGCCGAACGCCTAGGTCGCAGCGCGGCGCGCACACTTCATACCTTCAACTACCTTGCACGCCACTCACGCTCTGCGGGCGGCGCAATCGCGTCAGTAAAGTGTCTATTTTGACCACGCGTCTCGGCGTGATTGCAGCAGACGCTACCAAACACCGATGCTACCTTCGCGCGTGCCCTTGATGAATCGCCAGCCTCGA
Source organism: Myxococcales bacterium (assembly GCA_043752365.1). GTDB lineage: Bacteria > Myxococcota_A > Polyangia > Polyangiales > Polyangiaceae > PMG-095. The sequence continues at coordinate 4,291 of JAYUYU010000723.1, forward strand.
GCGCGCGTGTCCCGGTGGCTCGCGTCCATGGGCGTCGGCGCGGCGCTCGTCGCGTTGACGGTAGCGGCCTGCAGCGTGCCAGAGTTCGAGTTCCCGCCACCCCCCGGCCAGGGCACCGCAGGCGACAACAGCGCGGGCCCGATACCGGTCGATCCCTGTCAGAACAAGCAAATTGACGCCGACAACGGCGAGACCGACTTCGATTGTGGCGGCGGCTGCGCGCCCTGCGGCGCTGGGCAGCACTGCGTCGACGCGCCCGACTGTGAGGCCGCGTTGTTGTGCCACCAAGGCACCTGCGTCGGCCTCGGCTGCATGAACGAGGCCGCAGACGGCAGCGAGACCGACGTCGACTGCGGCGGCGACAGCTGTAAGGGGTGCCTCACCGGTCAAGCCTGCGCCGTCGCGGCTGATTGTGAAGGAGACGTATGCACTGACGCCAAGTGCCTTGCGCCCGCCTGCAACGATCAGGTCAAGAATGCCAAAGAAACCGGCATCGATTGCGGTGGCGACTGCAACCCCTGCCCCGCCGATGCGCCGTGCGTCGTGGGCACCGACTGCATCAGTGGCGAGTGCAACGACGCACTATGTGGCGCCGAGTGTCAGGACGGCTTTGCCAATTGCGACAAGCTGAACGACAACGCCTGCGAAGTCAGCCTCAAGACCGAGCTTTCGAACTGCGGCTTTTGCGGCAACATTTGCGCGTTGCCCAATGCCACGGCCGAGTGCAGCTCCGGCCTTTGTCGGATCAAAACCGACGGTTGCGCCGTTGGCTTTCAGGACTGCAACGGCGACCCGGCCGATGGCTGCGAGGTCAACCTCAAGACCAACAAGCTGAACTGTGGCTCGTGCAACAAAGTCTGCCCCGATTTGAACGGCGATCCGAGCTGCGTGGCAGGCTCGTGTGCAATCACTTGCAGCGCCGGCTTCGAAGACTGCGACGAGAACCGCGACAACGGCTGCGAAATCGACACCGACACCAACAGCAAAAACTGCAGTATGTGCGACAAGCCGTGCCCGGCCGCCCCTGGCAACAGCGCGTCCTGCAAAGGCGGCACCTGCAGCCAAACCGCGTGCCCGGCCGGCAAGGCTGACTGCAAGGACAATCCAGGCGAGGTCTGCGAGACGACGACGTCCAACGACGTCAATAACTGCGGCGGTTGTGGTCTCAAATGCGAGGCCGTCAACGCCAACGTCGCCTGCGTGAACAGCCAGTGCGTCATCAGCTCTTGCCAAGGCAGCTACGCCGACTGCGACAAGGCCACGCTCAACGGCTTCAAAACTGGCTGTGAGGTCGACACCAACCTCGACACGACCCACTGCGGCGGTTGCGGCAAGACTTGCAGCATCGCCGACGGCACGCCCAAGTGCGAGGGCGGGTCGTGCGAGGTCAAGACCTGCAGCGGCACTTACGACGACTGCGACGGCGACCCCAAAACAGGCTGCGAGGTCAACCTCGCAATGAACACCAAAAATTGCGGAGGCTGTGGCGCCAACGGCAAGGATTGCGGCAGCTTTTACCCCCACGCCAGCTCGACCTGCTCGGGCAGCGCCTGTATTGCACCCACCTGTGACGCCAACTATGCCCACTGCAGCGGGCCGCTGAGCAACGGCTGCGAGACGGACACCAGCGCCGACGCTGCCAACTGCGGCGGCTGCAACACAGAATGCGAGGTAGCCGGCGCTCACGTCACCAGCAACGAGTGCGTGAGCGGGCAATGCGACCCGAAATGCAGCGGCGCTTACCTAAGCTGTGACGGCAAGAAGCCGAACGGCTGCGAAGCCGACACTTACACCGACGAAAACAACTGCAACGCTTGCGGCACCATCTGCAGCACTGCGGCTAGCGCTCACGTGCTGAGCAATGACTGTTTGAGCGGCGGGTGCACCCCCGTGTGCTCCGGCACCTACAAAGACTGCGACAGTAGCCGCAGCAACGGCTGTGAGGTCGATACGGCGACCAGCGCCAGCAATTGCGGCGGCTGCGGCGCCACGTTCGCTTGCAAAACGGATGCTGCTGCGCACGTCAGCAGCAACGGCTGTAGCGGCAGCGCCTGCCACCCCGCGTGTAGCGGGCTATGGGGCGACTGTGACGGCAAGCCCGTCAACGGCTGTGAAAAGGACGTTTCCGCCGACATCAACAACTGCGGCGGCTGCGGCGCCGCCTGCGGCAACGTGCACGCTGCGGGTGGCACGGCTTGCGGTGCTGGCAAGTGCAACCCCGCCTGCGACACCGGCTGGGCCAAGTGCAGCACTACCGAGACGTCGGGTTGCCCCACGCAGCTAGGTACCACCACGAATTGTAGCAAGTGCGGTGAAGTCTGCGAAGCCAGTGCACCGTATTGCGACCCGACGGGCTGCGTCGATCACCGCGACATCGTTGTCGTGAACGACGGCCGCCTCAAGCCCACCGAAAACAGCCAGTGGCACAAGGTCGGCGGCTGGGACCCGGGTGCCAGTATGCCCGTCGAGCTCAAGCTCAGCCATACCTTGCAAACGGCCAAGGGCAACAACCGCATGGTCTTGGTGGGCCTCGCCTATACCGACACCATCCTTACGGATCCTCCTCTGGCCAGCGTTACGTACGACGGCCAGGCGATGCAGCTAGCCGTCCAAACCGTGGACGTGAAAAAGCAGTCCTACGCGGGCATCTTCTACATTCTAGACAACGCCCTCCCCAACGCGGGTGCCAAGGACGTCATCGCCACCTACAACACGCCGGGCTTCCGCTGGGGGCATGCTGGCCTGGACTTGATCGAGCTCAAGAACACCATGCAAGTGGCGCCCATCGCCACGGGCGGATCCATCGTGACGCCGATGGATCCCGGCTGCGGTGCCGGTTCGAGTCGCTCAGCGACGGTGACGTTCAATCAGCCCGGCTCGCTCGTTTATGCAGTGCTCGGCGCGCGAGGCGCCACCGCCGCCGGCATGAACACCGCCAGCGGCCTGGTAGAGACGTGGAATCAGTACCAAAGCCTGCCCGACAAAATGATGGGCGTCGCGGCACACGTCAAAGACGACGACAACCGCACGATCACCTGGAACGTTGCGGGTTGTTACAACAGCGCGACCGCCATCGTGGCCATCAAGCGGCTGAGCGCGTACTGACGCAAAAACCGCCGCCTCCATCGCCACTTCACTTTTCTTGAGCTATTTCGGACCGCCGAGGCACCCACAAGCTGCAAATGGCGATTGTTCAACTCCTCAGGCCGGCCCAGCCCGCCGCGACGGACGTTTCGGACAGCCAGTTGGCCATTGCCGCACGCGCTGGCGACGTTAAAGCGCGTGAACAGCTGTTTCGTCGGCACTCCAGCGTCGTTTATGGGCTGGCCGTACGGTTGGCCGGGCCGCGTGAAGCCAAAGACATCACGCAGGACGTGTTCGTTCAGGCCTTCCAATCCCTCGCCAAGTTGCAGAATCCGGCAGCGGTTCGCTCGTGGCTGTGCGGCATCGCGGTGCGCCTGGTGCGCCGACGTCTGCGCCGCCTGAAGCTTTTCGACAGCCTATTTCAGCGCGACAACGACGGGTTGGAACAGGCGCTTTCGGCGTTCGCAGCGCCCGACGTGGCGCTCGAGTTGCAGCGCATTTACGAGCATGTCGGGCGCTTGCCCGAGCGGCAGCGCGTGGCCTTTCTGCTGCGGCGAGTCGAAGGAATGAGCATGGAAGAGACCGCCGAGGTCATGGGCACGTCGCTGGCCAGCGCGAAGCGCTGGGTCACCGCCGCTGAGGCCCGCATCGAAAAATTGACGACTGCGCCACACCGAGGGGCACCATGAAGCCGGGACGTCGTTTTGCCGACGAGTTCAAGCCGCAGCTCTCAGAGGCCGAAACCTCGGAGATGTGGGAGCGGATCGAAGATCGCAGCGCGTCGTCTCGCGGCGGCTTCAGCCAGCCGACGTGGCGTGTGGCGGGCGGAGTCACGGCGTTCCTGGTGGTGGCCAGTGCCGCCGCTTTCTTACTGTTCCAAAGTCCCACGGGCTCCCCAGTCGTTGGCCAGGTCGTAGAAGCATCGGACCTGGCGCCGCAAGAGCTGGAGCTGCCGGACGGCTCGAAAATCGAGCTAGAAGCGGGTGCGCGTCTACGCATTGCCAAGTTTTCCCCAGAAAATGCCCAGGTGGTGTTGTCGCAAGGTGCCGCGCGCTTCGACGTGCAGCACCGAGCGACGCGCTCGTTCGTAGTGCAGGCTGGCGGCGTCGAAGTAGCAGTCGTGGGTACGCGCTTTAGGGTCAGCGTGGGAAAGCTTGGCTATGCTCAAGGCCGCGTTGACGTCGCGGTCGAGCTCGGCAGCGTGGAAGTGCGGCGGCCGGACGGCTCCTCCCCGGTGTTGCTGGCAGCCGGCGAGCGTTGGACGAGTGCGTTGGGGGTGGCCGTGACGAGCGCCGTCGCCCCGACTGGCAGCGAAGCGCCCCCGCCCGCGCAGGCTGCCGTTGCCGACGCCCCCCTCCGGCCGCGCTGGCACGCCTGGCGACAGCCCAAGCAGCCCAAGCGCTAGCGGCTTGTTCGAGGCGGCGAATCAGGCGCGTGTCGCTGGCCGCTCGCGCGAGGCGGCCGGCCTGTTCGATAGACTGCGGCGCGCTCACCGAAGCGACCCGCGCGCTGCGCTTGCGGCGCTGCAGCTCGGGCGTATCCGTCTCGACGAGCTGGGCGACTTTCGCGGCGCCGTCGAGGCTCTCAACGACGCTTTGGCGCTGGGCGCAAGCGGAGCGGTCGCCTAGCGCCAGGATCCACCTGCTGCTTTTGCCCCCCGGCGCGCCCGAACCGACGAGCGTGGAAGTCCAGATAGACGACGGGCTGACCGGCAAGCAAGTCAGTCGCCGCATCGAGCTTTCGCGCGTACCGGCCGACAGCCGTCCGCTCGTGGTGGCGGTGGGCGCCGACGAGCTCTTGTCCGCCAGTTGGGCCGAGCTGAACGTCAAACACGTCGCGGCCCCGCGGCCCGCGCGGCCCGCGCCGCGAGTCGTCGCACCGCCACCCGCCCGCCGCCGCATCGACATTGCGCTGCTGGGCACCGCCGAGGCGAATGGCGCCGCCCGCTGGCGCTTTGGCGGCGCGCTGGCGAATAGCTGGTGGCCCACGTCCGCGTTTGCGATTTCGCTTCGGCTCGGCTTCGCGCGCGGTGTTGCGGTCTCCGCACCCGACGGCGCCGTGCACTCCGATTCATTCACGCTCGTCGGCGGCCTGCTGTTGCCGCTCGTACAGCGGTCATACGGCGGCGTCGAGGCTGGCCCGGCGTTGCTGCTGGCTCGCACCCTCGTGCGCGGTGAACCGAACGCGGGCAGCACCGGCTACCACGGCGCGTTTTCAAGCGTGGGCGCCGAGGCGGAGCTGCGCGCTTGGTGGGCGCCCTGGTCGGGTCCACACTTGCCGCGTTGGACGCTGACTTCATACCTGGGAGTGGGAGGCTGGTTCAGGTCAGTCGACGTACTCGACGGCCAGCATCGCTTGAAATTGCAGCGTTCTCCGCTGGCCAGCGCGGGCCTGGGCGTAGCCGTACAAATACCCTGAGCCGGTTTCGGGACGCGGGCGACCGAGCTAGCCCTTCGGCGGCTCCAAACGACGTCCGGGCACCAGGCTGCCGGTGAGCGGCGTTTTGAACAGGCTTTGGGGTGTGGCGGTGGCGCTGGGTGACCCGCCTGCCGGCGGTGGGTTCGAGGGCGAGCTGGGCGGCGCCGACGAATTCCTGACCGGTTCGGTAGGCAGAATGGAGCGCAGCGACGCCGGCCCTTCCAGGTACAAATCGCTCTCGTGGTAAAAGTCGACGGCGCGCGCCAAGAAAATCTTGATCACCGCGGCTGTCGGTACGGCTAGTAGCACGCCCAAAAATCCGAAGATTTCGCCGCCGACGAACAGCGCGATCAGCACCCACATGTCCGGTAGGCCGACGGATTTACCCATCACGCGCGGGGCGATGACGAAGCCTTCCAAGGCTTGCACGATGGCGTAGGCGATCGCCACGCCCAGCAGTTGGCCCGGATGAAAGCCGCCCAGCAGGGACATCAGCAAGCCCGAGGTCAGCGCGAACGCGCTACCCAGGTACGGAATGAAGCTCAACGTGCCGGCAATCAGCCCAATCGGCAGGGCGAGCCGAATCCCCAAAATGGAGTACGCGGTGCCGTACAACACCGCCATGATCGCCATCACGGTCAGCTGCCCGCGCAAGAAATGACTCAAGGCTGCGTCGATTTCTTGCGCGTAGGCGCTGACTACCCGCCGATAGCGCCGCGGTAGGTGCCCGCGCGTCGCAGCCGTGAGGCGATCGAAGTCATTCAGCAAATAGATAGACAGCACCGGCACGACCAACGCCGCCACCACCGACCCCATCACCGAAAACCCAGCGGCCACGACCGCGCTCAAAATGCCGCCCGCCGGAGCCAACATCGAGGATGCCATCGAGTTGGCGTTGGCGCCGAGGCGCTCCATCCACTCGGTCGTGGTGTGGGGCACCTTGATGCCGTGCATGGTCAGCCACGGCTCCGCCGATTTGATCAGCGCGGTGATCTTTGCCGGTAGCTCGCTGGCCACGGTCGCTACGTCACTGGCCACCACCGGCAGCACCAGCGCAGTGAAGGTCGAAAGCGAGCCCAAGGAGAGCAAAAGGACGATCGCAATCCCGGCCGGCCGCGGAATCCGCCAAGCTTCGAAGCGGTCGATGACCGGGTCGAGCACGTAGGCGATGGCGAACGCTAGGAACAGCGGCGTCAGGACCGAGCGCAGCGTGTAGACCAAGTAGCCCGTGGCTGCGACGCCGAGCACGACGTAGAATTCCCTGGGGAACGCGATCTCTCTGCGCGGCGTTTCGTCCACCTGCCGGCTATACCGGCCCAACGCGGGCGGCGCAACCGAATGACCACGACAGCTGCGGCGCTACGGCCTGGCTGCCGCGGCTTAGTCGCAGGAGCCGGGGTCAGAGATGGAGGTCTTGAGCGTGAAGTGTGACTCGACGGTGTGCCGCTCGGCGAAGAAAAAGTGCAGCGGGTAGACCTCGCCCCGGGTCAGCCCGGCTGTCGTTGCAAAGTCATCGAGCGCCACCCTGGCAGACAGGCTGCTGTGCAGGCCGCCCAGATCGATGGCTAAGCGACGATTGATGAAGACCCACATGTCGTCGTCACCCGAGAACGAAAACAGTTCTCCGCCGCGGTATTCGAAGGTCGTGCTCGCCTCGAGCGTGAAGTGGAAGTTGCGGTTTCGCCCCTCGTTACCGAGCAACTTACCGTCGATGGGGAAGAACGAACGGTCGTCGAAGCTAAACTGCCCCGCTTCGCCCGGCGCAGGCAACAGCTGCAGCTCGAGGGCTTCGACGAGGTTAACCCCCGGCGTGTCGCGAAACCACGTGTCGAAGTTCGCGGCGCCAGAGCTGCTGTTCGTGCGCCCCGCCCCCGCGTAGACGGGCTTGTCGTCCGGGCCCAGCGTGGGCTGCACCATGCCGGTGTCGAGCCCCGGCGGGTAGCTCGCCTCGAAGTCAGGGTGCGTGCTGGGCGAAAAGTCACGCACCGTCGCTTTGAGCTGGGGAGGTCGCGGTTGCGGCGCGTCGCAGACGCCCCAAGTCCCTTTGCGACAGGTCTCGTGCCCGGCCCCGCATGGGCTGGCGCAGTCACGTTGCACCGGCGGCACCTCGCACGCTTGCCATCGCCCATCCAGGCAGCTTTCCTCGCCCTGCCCGCAACCGTCGCTGCAGCTGCGCCTGACCACCGCTACGTTGCAGGCGCTCCATAAGCCGTCACTGCAAGTTTGGGAACCGGTCCCACAGCCATCCTGGCAAGCGCGCTCCAGACCTTCGGTGGAGCAAATGGCGGGCAACTCCAGGCCTGAGCGCGCCCCGCACGACGCGATAATCAACGCGGGAAGCGCGCACGCAACGCTTCCCAGCAACAGGCGCGCAAGCACCCGCTGATTGTTGCTACACCTGGCTCGCTGGGCAAGCCGGATCTGCGGGTTTTGACCCCTAACTACGGCCGAAATAGCTCTGCCCGAGGCTCTGTCCAGCCTGGCAGCCAGCGCGGGCAGTCGTCGGCGCCGGCCGGCGGCGGCAGTGCGACGTCCGAAAAATCCAAGTCTGGCTTGCGGTCGTAGCGCAAATCTCCTGCGACGTGCCGAGCCGTGGCAACGTAGGGCAAGCGCGCGAACTGCAGCATAGCGCGGAACCGGCAGTCGTCGTGACGCAGCTGCCGGAGCGCCGCGACGTCGGCGTCGTACGCAGTCAACCAGCGCACACCGCGGTGATTGGCGCGCGTCAGCAGCGTGACCGGAGCCGTGGGGTCGACGTCCATGGCCGCCTTGCAATCGTTGGCTGCCACTAGGCCGAGCGCGACCGTGGCGCGTAGCACGCGGTAAACCCCGCCCTGCTCGCCGGCGACCAGCCCCTCCCAGCAGCTGGGATTGGCGGGCAAAGGCGTGGTCGCGATGTCCAGCACCTCGAGCGCCGGGAAGGCGGCTTGCGTTGCTTCACGCAGCATTGCCTTGGCCCTGGTCGAAGCCACCCCGAACACCAGCGGCACCAGCAAGCTTGCTCCAAGCAGCGTCGCTACGCGGGCCGGTGCGGGGGCCTTGCGGGCCACGAAGGCCGACACTGCCGTCACCGCCAGCAAGCCAAGCCGCGTGGTCATGCCGACGAAGGGCACGAACCAACAGACGATCAGCACCGCCGAAAGCAGTACCCAAAGAGTGAGCTTGAGCCAACGTCGCTGTAGCGTCTGGGCCGAGAGCGGAATCACAATCGCCCACCACAGCGGTTCGACGATGAAGATGCTGTCGCCGTAAAACCAGCCTGAAGACAGCGGCCAAAACGGGTGAACGCCGTAGTTGTTGCCGAAGTCCATGCACAAATGCAGGACCACGCCGAACAGCCCGAGGCCTAGGAACAAGCGTCGATCGCTAGACGATGCGTCGCTATGGCGGCGAATAAACCAGCGCCAGACCACGAGGCCAAGCAGCCAGGCGCAAGGCAGCGCCAAAAGCAGCGTGTGCGTATGCCCGCGGTGATGGACCAAGCTGCCAATTGGCTGGGGTCCGGTGATCCAGGTGTACACGATGTCGACGTCCGGCAAGTTGTTGGCCAGCGCCGACACCAAGTACGCCGCAGCCCGCACTGGCTGACGCTTCTCGCCGCGCCAGACGCACACGGCTTCCGCCACCAGCATGCCCGCCAAGGCGTGCGTTACGTTGTCCAAAGCCGACTACCCTTCGCCTTCGAGCCGAAAGCGTCCTGCATAAACCGTAAAGCCGCCGCCGCGCGCGAAGCCGATCAGCAGCACCCGGAAGCGCTCGGCCAGCTCGATTGCCAGCGAGCTGGGTGCCGAAATGGCCACGACTGCGGGCAGACCGGCTGCGACGGCCTTTTGGACGATCTCGAAGCTCGTGCGGCCGCTGACAATCAGAAAGTGCGTCGCGAGTGGCAAGAGCTCGTCGAGCGCGGCGCGGCCCAGCACTTTGTCGACGGCGTTGTGGCGGCCGACGTCCTCGCGAGCGACGACGAATTGGCCCTCGGCCGTGACTAGCGCTGCGGCGTGCAAACCTCCGGTGCGCGCAAAGCTAGGCTGGTGTTCGGGCAGGCGCTGCATCGCGTTGGAAAGCACCGAACGCTGGAAGCGCGTATTGGCCTGCACGGGGCCAAGCTGCGCGACCAGCTCATCGATGTCGTCGCGCCCGCACACCCCACACGCAGCGCTGCTGAGCGTCCCGCGCCTCACCACCCGTGCTTTCGCCACGCCGCGTGGATCATGCCCTTCGGCGAGCAGGAAGCCGGCGCTCAGCTCGGCGTCGTGGCCGGGCGTGCGCATCGTGATCGCCAAGGTCTCGCCCTCCAGCTGGATCGCGAACGGCGCTTCCACCACGACGTCCTCGCGGCGCTCGCGCGAAGTGCCATCGGCCAGTACTTGCAGCGTGGCTACCGACAAAGTAGCGCCGCTGTCACCCGACTCGCTCACGACACTCGCTCGATTCGCACGGCCGTGTTGTAGTCTAGCTCGCCGGACGCGGGGTCGTATTTCCCGCCCAAAAGCGCGTAGGCTGCAAGGCCTCGTTCGAAAGCCGGCGGATCGCGCTCACGTCGCCCAACAGCTCGTCCGGCATGCGGCCCGGCGGAAAGCCTACCGAAAGAGCGCGTTCTCTGGCAATACATCGGGCCGTGCCCGCTCCGCTCTCCGAAGTGCTTGCCGTCCTCGAGCGCCTGGCGCCCCTGCAATTCGCAGAAGCGTGGGACAACGTGGGGCTGCTGGTCGAGCCAGTTCCGTTGAAGCGTAGCCCGCCGCTTAAGAGCGCGTTGCTCACCATCGACTTGTCGGACGACGTCGTGGCCGAGGCCGAAGCGCTGGGCGCCAAGCTCATCATCGCCTACCACCCGCCAATTTTCGAGGGTCTCAAGCGCCTGCGCAGCAGCCAACCGGGTGAAAGTGCCGTGCTCGGCTGCGTGGCTCGCGGCATCGCAGTCTTCTCGCCGCACACCGCACTCGACGCCGCTCCCGACGGCGTCAACGCGTGGCTGCTGGGAGCGTTCGGTGCCGGCGTTCGCGGGCCGTGTCTGACCAACCCCGCAGACGGCCGCTATGGCCAGGGCCGCTACGTGCGGCTGGTCGAGCCGTTGTCCTTGGCGGACGCGGTCGAGTGCATCAAGCGCCAGCTGGGCCTGGCGCAGGTCAGGGTCGCGGCGGCGGCCCAGCACGAAGGCGGCACCACGCTGCTGCATAGCATCGCGGTTTGTGCGGGCGCCGGCGGCTCTGTCTTCGAAAAGCTTTCGGACTTCGATTTGTTCGTGACCGGCGAAATGCGCCACCACGACGTGCGCGCCCGCACGGCGTCGGGCAGCAGCGTCGTGCTCAGCGAGCACACCCACACCGAGCGCGGTTTCTTACCGGTGCTGGCCCAGCGCCTGCGTACCGAAACGAGCGACCAAGTCATCTTCCACGTCTCCCAATGCGATCGCGAGCCGCTTTCCCTGCGCTAGGGCAAAGGCGCGTCGCGCTCGGCGCGCTCGCGTTGCTGAGTTGCGCGAGCGCTATTCCAAGGCCCGTGGCAGAGCCGGTCGCGGTTACCCTAATAGGCAAATCCACGACGCCCCGGGCTTTCGTCCCGCTCGCCCCAAGCACTCCGGCCACGTCACCCTCGCCCTCGCCCTCGCCTGCGCCGAGCGAACCGTCAGCAGAGCCAAGCACCCAAGCTGCGCCGAACACTCCAGCAGAACCGTTGCCCGAAGGTCATTGCGCTTCGGCGCCCGCCCTGCTGCCCGACGGTTCTGTGCCGGCAGCGCCAGCGCACACGCAGCTCGGTGAAGACATCGACATTCCGGGTGATCGCCCCGTCTACGTGCTGTCGGGCCACGCGGACGACGCGCGCGTGATCGTTTACCTGCACGGCATGTGCGGCGACGTCACGGCGGCCGATCACTTTCGAGAAAGCGTGCGCGCGCACGGCACGCTACTGGCCCTGCGCGGTGACACGGCCTGCGGAAATGGCCGCTTCAAATGGCGAGCTGACCCTTCGGCGATTCAGGCTCGCGTCCGCGTGGCATTCAACCGGGTGAATGCTGCGCGGGGCGGTAAGCTCTCGTTCGAGCAAGCCTTGCTGTTCGGCTACTCCCAAGGCGCCGAGCGTGCCGAGCGGCTTGCCGCCCACTACCCCACGCAGTACCCGCGCTTAGTGCTGGGTGGTCCGCCCACCAAGGCGTCACCGCAACGGCTGGCACACGCCAAGCGCGTCGCCATCTTCGGTGGCGAGCTCGAGACGACCGACAACATGCGCGCCGGGTTCGAGGCGCTCGCGTCCGCAGGCATTCAGTCTCGCTTCTTCACGCTCGACTGCGCGTACCACGGCTACTTCGGTTCGAGCGCCGAACCTCAGCTTGGCGAAGTGCTGGACTGGGTCACGGCTCCCGAATGAAGTACCCACCTGGCGAGTTGCAAGCAAATTCGAGCAGCGAAAACCCACGCCAGTAAGCGCGTTGCTCCTGGAGCGCGCGCCAGATTTCCGCGCCTGTGTGGGGGGACGTTGCCAGCCGCACCAGCTTGCGGACAGGATTGCGGCTCATGTCACGACCCAATCGCCGTCCAGCATCCTCACCGGATATCGAAGGCTCCGAGCTCGACACCGAGGTCGGGCTGCTACACGCGCCGGTGCACGACGCCATGCGCACACGCGTTTACGTCTGCGCGCCCGAAGACACGCTGGCCCGCGCGGCGCAGCTGATGTGGGAGAAAGACTTGGGTTGCTTGCCCGTTTGCGCCCCGGGGCGCCAAGCGCTGGCCATGCTGACGGATCGCGATATCGCGATGGCCGCCTTCATGCAGTGGAAGCACCTAGCTGAAGCAAGCGTGGAAAGCGCGATGTCGCGCGGCCTGTGCGCCTGCTCGCCGGACGACGAGCTGGGCCAAGCCGAGGAAATGATGCGCGCCAATCAGGTGCGGCGCCTGCCGGTCGTCGACGCGCAAGGCGTGCTCGTCGGCCTCTTGTCACTCGGCGACGTGGCGCGCTACGTGCGGCAACGCTCACCGCGCGCTGGCAGCCCCGCGCAGCAGCGCTTGGCCGAAACGCTCGCGGCCATCTGCGAGCCCCGCTTTCACTCGATGCCGCCGCCCCCGCCGCCCGCTCCGTAAGCTCAACCCACGGCCGGTGTGCGCGCGTTGTAGCGGAAGCCACCGCGTTCGGCGTAGCTGGTCAAGACCTCGCCTGCCAACTCCGCCTTGACGCCGGTCGTCACGGGTGTGCCGCGAACCGTGAGCTGCTCCTTCCAGTCGGCAGCTCGCGGCCCCTCGTCGAAACCGACGGCCTCGGCCAACTCCAGCGGCGCGCCGCAGACGAGCCGCGACAATCCAGCCCAGTAGCAGGCGCCCAGGCACTGCACGCACGGCTCCGAGCTGGCAAACAGCTCGCAGTTCACGCCCGCCAACGTAAACGTTTGCTGCCGCGCCTGCGCGAACATCAGCGCTACGATTTCAGCGTGCAGCAGCGACGACGCTTGGGGCATGACCAGGTTCATGCCGGGAGCAATCACCTCGCCGGTCTCGCGCTCGAAGACCACGGCGCCAAACGGCCCACCGCCGTGCTCCACGCTGCGGCGAGACAGCTCGACCGCGAGCTCCATGCGCTCGTCGTCGCCGTGGCGCGGCGTGAGCAGGTCACACTCGACGAATACCCAGTCTGGCAGGTGAAAGCTGATGGTTCGCGGCAATTCCATGGCCAAGCCAGGCTACACCGAGACCGGGTTTCGTCTTGTTTTCTGTAGCAGCCCCGACCGTCAGCTAAAGTTCGAGCTGCAGCCGTAGCCCACCCGAGTCAAGGCTCGCCCAAGGCATGACCCGCAGGCTTGCGCGCGGCGGACGCGCCGGTACGCGCTTCGCACCGTAAACGATCAGCGGAATACCGGCCGCCGTCAGCACGGCTCCCCCAATGCCGAACAAGTAGAGCGGGACCGAATAGTCGTTGCACGCCTCTTCCCGGTAGCCCTCGCTGGGCGGCAGGCGGTGGTCCGGGTAGTCACGCTCCAAGGCCGTGTCGCACTTCTCTTGCGCGTTTTTGGCGGCCAACGCGCCCAACAACGCGATTGGCCCCACCGACACCATCACGATGCCGGAGATCATCGCGGTGCGGCTGCGGCGCAGGGTGGTCGGATCGTCTTGCGGTAGTGGGGACGTCGCTCCGGCGGGCGCCGTGTTGGAGGGCGGCTCTTCGTCGAGAGTCACGGCTGCCGGCGCGACCGCTGGGGCGGCCGCAGGCTCGCCGGTCCTTGGGGCCAGGGGCGCCTGCCCTGCTGCCGGCGCCGCGCCGGCTTGGGGGGCAACGGTGGCGTCGGTGCTGGGCGTTCCCGGCGCTGGGGACGCGGGTGGCGCAGGTGGCGCGGGCGGCGCGGGCGGCAGCACCGGAGACGTGCATTTGCCGGCTTCGCACACCCGATCGCCCTTGCAATCGGTGTCCTTGCTGCATTGCGCGCTAGCCAGCGCGCTCACCAGCAACACCGAAGCCCCGCTCAACAGCGTCCATACCAATCGCCCTCGCATCGGCGCCAACGCTAGCGACAGTAGCCCCCTCCAGCAAGGAAGCCGCGAAATCCTGGCCATTCGTGGCCGTTCCGACCCGTTCTGCGGCCCTGCCCTGAACTGCTCCCGACTGCGGCCGTTTCGCCAAGGTACATGTCCCTGGAACGGACCTTTGGCCAGACGCCTGCCACGGTGACGGTGGCGCTAGTCGACGGGCAGACCACGGTCGGCCTGCTAGCGAGGTTCTCGCCCGCGGTCTCCGACCTGGCATTGTCCGCGCCGAAGGGCGCGCCACCCAAAGTGCCATTTCCCACCGAGCGCATCGCGTACATCGGCTTTCATCGCAACCCGGGCGATCCACCGCAGCTCCCGAGCGCACGTCGCGGCGGGCTGAAGATACACATCTCCAGCAGCGTTTCTTTCCTGGTCGATCCGGAGCCCAACGCGCCCGGCACGCTGGGCTTTTATGCGAAGCCGGCTGAGCCCGCGAGCCCGTTTCGCGAGATGTTTTTTTACAATCACGGCATCCGCCTGCGCGAGATCAACGAGCCGCTCGGCTCCATGTTGGTCAAAGAGGGCCGCGTGGGCCAGACCGCGATCGACCAAGGTCTACAGGCTCAAAAGGACCAGCCGCGCACGCCCATCGGCAAAATTTTAGTCGAACACAAGCGCGTCGAACAGGGCGCCATCGATCACGCTGCCGCGCTGCAAAAGCGCAAGGGCACGCGCCTGGGCGAAGTGTTGATCGAAGCTGGGCTGGCGGACGCGGCCGATATCGAGTTTGCCCTGCAGGAGCAAAAGAAGCGCGGCGGCAAGCGCATTGGCCAAATTCTAGTCGAAATGAACTTGGTGTCGGAAGTGGACCTGTCGAGCACGCTGGCCAAGAAATTCCAGCTGCCATTCGTCGACCTCGACACCTGCGTCATCAACCTGTCGGCCGTCGAGGAGCTGCCACGCGACTTCATCCAAAAGCACAAAATTCTCCCGCTCGACGTAGACGCGAAAATTTTGACCGTCGCCTTGAGCGACCCGCTCGCGATCGACGCGCTCGACCAGGTGCGCCAGCTCGGCAAGAAGCACATTCAAGAGGTCGTAGCGACGCCCAGCCAGCTAGAACGCTACATTCCCACGTACCTCGACCAGCTCGACCAGCGCAAAGTCGCCAGCGAGATGGACGTGATTTTGAAGGGCCTGGCGGCTGACGACATTCAGGCCATCGCCGATACCGACGCGAACGAAGCATCGTCCGTGAAAGAGTCGGACAACTCGATCATCAAGCTGGCCAACCAGATCGTGATCGATGGCTACCGTCGCGGCGCCTCCGACATTCACATCGAGCCCAACGGCAAGGAGCGCACCGTCACCGTTCGCTTCCGGGTCGACGGCGACTGCATCGCCTACCAAGAAATTCCTTCGAGTTTTCGGCTACCGCTGGTGGCCCGCTTCAAAATCATGGCGTTGCTCGACATCGCCGAGCGCCGCAAGCCCCAGGACGGCAAGATTCGTTTCCGCGTAGGTGAAAAGCAGATCGAGCTGCGCGTGGCGACGATTCCGACCGTCAACAACAACGAAGACATCGTGCTGCGCATTCTGGCAGCCTCGAAGCCCTTGCCGATCGAGAGCATGGGCATGAGCCCGAGCGTGCTTTCCAACTTGAAGATGGTCATCAGCAAGCCCTATGGGCTGGTGCTGTGCGTCGGCCCTACGGGCTCGGGCAAGACGACCACTTTGCACTCGGCGCTTGGCTTCATCAACACCGTGGACATGAAGATTTGGACCGCCGAAGATCCGGTCGAAATCACACAGCATGGCCTGCGCCAGGTGCAGGTGAATCCGAAGATTGGCTTTACCTTCGCGCACGCCATGCGCGCGTTTTTGCGCGCCGATCCAGACGTGATCATGGTCGGCGAGATGCGCGATCTCGAGACCGCCGGCACGGCCGTCGAAGCGTCCCTCACCGGCCATTTGGTGCTGTCCACGCTGCACACGAACAGCGCGCCCGAGACCGTCACGCGCCTGATCGACATGGGGCTCGACCCGTTCAGCTTTGCCGACGCACTGCTCGGCGTGCTGGCCCAGCGCTTGGCGCGCGGCCTGTGCAAGCAGTGTCGCGAGCAATACTCGCCCACGCCGAGCGAGCTGGACGAGCTGAGCGCAGCCTATGGCCACGCAGCATTTCAAGCGCTACTGAAAGAAGAGTACCCGTTTGGTCTCAAGCTGTGGAAGTGCAGGGGCTGCCAGGCCTGCGGCCAGTCCGGCTACAAAGGCCGCGTCGCTCTGCACGAGCTGTTGGTCGGCAGTGACGATTTGAAGCGCTGCATCCAACGTAAAGCGCCGATCGATGAAATCCGAAAAATTGCCGGCGACGGCGGCATGGTCACGCTGCTCCAGGACGGTGTCCGCAAAGTAATGGACGGCCTGACCGACTTGAAGCAGGTACTGGCCGTGTGTAGCCGCTAATCGCGACCGCCAGCGTCAACCTCGACCACCCGACGCCACGCTAGTCGGCACCTTTCCCGACACCTACACCCGCGTGCGCAGCCTGAGTTACACGACCCTCGACTAATTGCAGAACTAACGCGCCGCGGTGGTCCGTTTTGGGCGCTCGCCCCTACCAGAGCGGTGATCCCATGCAAATTCTGAAGCGGCCTGGGCTTTTGGTGGGTGTTCTGGGCACCGCGCTGGGGCTTTCTGGCTGCGTCGCCAACATCAGCTCCAACGATTCAACGGGTGGCCCTGTCGCGGGGCCGGCTGGGCCGGGCGGGCCGGACCCCGGTCCGGGCACGACGTCGAGCTCCTGTGACGGCAAGCAGGTCGGGGCCGAGCGGATTCACCGACTTACCCCTAAGGAATACACCAACAGCCTACGCGCGCTGCTGGGTGACGACCTGCTCGAACCCGCCATCGACACGGACGGCGAGCCCATCGCGACTTTGGACGCCGTGCGCAAGTGGTACAACGCCGCCGATAGCGCAGTGCCGACCGCATCGACGTGGCTGAGCAGCTACGGCAGCTGCGACCCCGAGGCCGACGCCGCGTGCGCCGTCACACTCTACGAAGCCTTCGCCGAGCGCGGTTTTCGACGGCCCCTGAAGGCCGACGAGCGAACCTGGCTGGCCAAGAGCTGGGCGGCGCTTCCGGCGCGCGCCTCTGCCACGCTCCGGCTGGAGACCATCTCCGAGCTGATCTTGCAGGCGCCGCAGTTCCTTTATCACTACGCGGAGGGCACGACCCAGGGCGCTGTCAGCGTGCTCGACGGTTACGAGCGAGCGCAGCGCTTGGCCTATTTTCTGTGGGACGGCCCGCCCGACCAGGCGTTGCTAGCGGCTGCCGGCAACGGCACGCTCGATACCGCAGCGGGCATGCGCCAAGCCGCCACGGGTATGTTGGCCGACGAGCGCGCCAAGCCGGTGCTGCGCACGTTCCTGGCCGATTGGCTGGAGCTCGACGGCGCGACAATCTTGCCGAGCTTGGCGGAGACGCCCAAAGACGCCGAGCGCTATCCAGGCTTCGACGATGTCTTGCGCCAAAGCATGCGCCGCGAAATCGAAATGTTCATGGACTACGTGATGTTCGAGAAAGACGGCGCGCTCGACGCGCTGTTCTCGGACACGCGCGCTTACGTGAACGCGCCCCTTGCCGCCATCTACGGCGTGGAAGGCCCCAAAACCGCCGACGATTGGGCCTGGGTCGATCTCGATCCGGCAAAGCGCGCGGGCATGCTGACCCGGGCTGGCTTTCTGGCGGTGCACGCCTCGCAAAGCGTGACTTCGCCCATTCGGCGCGGCGTCTACATGCTCACGCAGGTGTTGTGCATGGACTTGCCGTCGCCACCCGCCAACGTCGACAACTCGCCGATCGAGGTCACCAAGGACGACATGGCCGACGGTGTCACGACCGTGCGCGAAGCCACGCTGAGGCGCACCGGCAACGCCACCTGCGCCGGTTGCCATATCGCGATCAACGAGCTTGGGTTTGCGTTCGAGCACTACGACGCGATCGGTCGCTGGCAAGACACCGAGATCGGTAGCGGCGGAGCCATCGACGCCACCGCCAACCTTTCGCACGCTGGCGACGGCATCGACGGTCCCGTCGACGGCGCCATCAGCCTGAGTAACAAGCTGGCCAAGAGCCCGGCAGTCGCGCAATGCGCAACCAAAAAGTGGTTCCAGGTCGCGCTGCGCCGCAGCCCGGTGGCGCTGGACGCCTGCAGCCTACAGAAAATCGAGGCAAAAGTGCGCGAAACGCAGAGTATTCGCGAGCTACTGCTGGCCTTGGTCGAGAGCGATGCCTTCCTCGAGGTGAACCATGGCGAGTGACCCCCGGACCCCCGTGCCAATGCGAAATAGCGGTCGACGAGCATTCTTGAGAGGCGTCGGCGGGCTCGCACTCGGGCTGCCCCTGCTCGAGTACACGCACGAGAAGGCCTGGGCCGCACCGGCCGGCACTGCCAAACGCCTGGTGGTGGTCTTTAACCACGGCGGCGAAACCATGTGCATGCAGAAG
>JAYUYU010000724.1:0-22677 GCA_043752365.1 Myxococcales bacterium
TTTCAAGTTTGCGTGGCCACCACCACTGCGGCGGAGGATGAGCCGATTCGGCAATTATGCCGAAGTCTCGCCGTGGCGTGCGTGAGCGGGCACCCGACGGACCTGCTCGCTCGGCACGTGCAGGCAGGTCGCGCGCTCGGGGCCGACGTAATCGCTAAAATTCCCTCGGATTGCCCGCTGATCGACCCGGCGGTCGTCGACAGGGTTTTGGAACACTATGCGGCGCTGGCCGAACAGCTCGACTTCGTTACCAACCTGCATCCGCCCAGTTGGCCAGACGGTAACGACGTCGAGGTGATGTCGATGCGCGTGCTCGAGCTCGTCGCTGCAGAGGCGACTCGGCCCTTCGAGCGCGAACACACCACGCCGTTCATTTGGGATCGCCCGACGCGCTTCCGCATCGGAAATGTGAGTTGGGGGGCTGGCAGGGACTTGTCGAAGACGCATCGCTTCACTATCGACTACCGGGAAGACTACGACTTCATCGCGGGCGTCTACGACGAGCTTTGTACCTCCGGTCGCCCGGTCTTCGGCCTCACCGACATCTTGGCATTGCTGTCACAAAAGCCAGAGCTGATGCGCAGCAACGCGCGCTGGGCCGGCCAGTCGTGGCACCTGGCCGAGCTTGCAAGCTTGCAGAACGTCAGGCTCGGCCCGAGTGGGCTCGAATGGCGCTCACCCCATTGAGAAAATCATGCCCAATCGCGTCGCTTTGGATCAAGATTTCCCGAACATTGCCGCTTCTCAAGCGTTGTGGGAGCGCGCTAGCACGCTAATTCCAGCGGGTACGCAGACGCTGGCCAAAGGGCCCACGCAATACGTCGACGGCGTCGCGCCCAAGTACTTGGCCCGCGCCAAGGGCGCTCGGGTTTGGGACGTCGACGGCAACGAGTTCATCGATTTGACGATGGCGGTCGGGCCAGTGGTGCTCGGCTACGGTCATCCGTCCGTCGACCGCGCCATCGCTACGCAGCTGCAAAGTGGCATCACGTTCTCGTTGATGCACCCGCTCGAGGTCGAAGTGGCCGAGTTGGTGCGGCGCGTCGTGCCCGGGGCTGACTCCGTCCGTTTCAGCAAGACGGGCTGCGACGTCACGACCGCCGCCGTGCGGCTTGCGCGCGCCTACACGGGGCGCGACAAGGTGCTGTGCTGCGGCTATCACGGTTGGCACGACTGGTACATTGGCACGACCTCGCGTGGCGCCGGCGTGCCGTTGGCCACACGCGGCATGACCGAGGTGTTTCCGTACAACGACCTGTTCTCGCTGATGGAAGCGCTGAACGACGAGGTGGCCTGCGTCATCCTCGAACCGACCATCTTTCAGGCGCCAGAACCGGACTATTTGCGAGTTTTGAAGCGAGCCTGCGAAGCGGCCGGCGCGCTGCTGGTCTTCGACGAAATGTGGACTGGGTTCAGGGTCGCGTTGGGCGGCGCGCAGCAGCGCTTCGACGTGGTCGCCGATCTGGCCTGCTTCTCGAAAGCCGTGGCCAACGGTATGCCGCTGTCGGTTCTCACCGGGCGCGCCGACGTCATGCGCCTGTTGGAGGAGGACGTCTTCTTCTTCACCACCTTCGGCGGCGAAGCACTCTCGCTCGCCGCCGCCAAGGCCACCATCGAAGACTTACGCGATCTGGAAGTGCCGGCACACCTTGAAGCGAGCGGCAAGCAACTGCAAGAGGGCTACAACCAGCTGGCGGCCAAGAAGGGCCTGTCCCACACGAGGGCGAGCGGCTTGCCTTGCCGCACGATCATCAACTTCGACGCCGAGGCTGGCGACCCGCTGCTGCAGAAGTCACTCGTGCAGCAGGAGTTGATCCGCCACGGCGTGTTGTGGTCAGGCTTTCACAACCTGAGTTTCGCTCACGGCGAAGCGGAGCTAGCACACGTCCTGGCGGCCTACGATCGCGCGCTCGACGCGTTGTCGACGGCTCTGGCGAAGGGGCGCTTGGCCGAGAGCTTGCGCGGGCGACCCGTGCAAGCAGTCTTTAGAAAGACACGCTGAATGAGCGAAGCATTTGCAGCTTTCAACCTGGCCGGCAAGGTCGCCGTGGTCACTGGGGCGTTGGGCTTGCTCGGACGTGAGCACTGCGCGGCGCTGGCAGAAGCTGGCGCAAGCATCGTGCTCACCGACGTCAGCTTCGACGGGCTCGAGGCGCTGGCAGAGCGCTTGCGCCAGCACGGCGCCAGTGACGCCGTCGCGGTTTCAGCCGACGTGACGAAGCCCGAGGACGTAGACCGCCTGCGTGATTTGGCCCTGGCACGCTTCGGGCAAATCGACGTGCTGGTGAACAACGCCGCCATCGATGACAAATTCAGCGCTGATGCCCTCGAAGAGTCCCGCTTCGAAAACTATTCGGTCGAGCGCTTCCGTCGTCAGCTGGACGTGAACGTCACGGGCGTCTTTCTGTGCTGTCAGCGTCTGGGCGGCGTAATGGCCGAGCGGGGCCGGGGCAGCATCATCAACGTGGCTTCGACGTATGCGCTCGTCGCGCCGAATCAAGACTTGTACCGGCTCGAGAACGGCGAGCAAGCCTTCTGGAAAGGCGCTGCGTACCCGGCCAGCAAGGGCGCGCTGCTGCAGCTGACACGATTCCTGGCGGCGTATTGGGGCGAGCGCGGTGTGCGGGTCAACGCGCTTTGCCCTGGCGGCGTCGAGGTTGGGCAAGACGCCTATTTCCGAGCTCGCTA
This sequence comes from Myxococcales bacterium, assembly GCA_043752365.1. GTDB lineage: Bacteria > Myxococcota_A > Polyangia > Polyangiales > Polyangiaceae > PMG-095. The sequence continues at coordinate 2,689 of JAYUYU010000724.1, forward strand.
CGCCGAGCGCACGCCGCTCAAGCGCATGGCGGCGCCGGGCGACTACCGCGGTGCCCTGCTGTTCCTGGCCAGTGAGGCGTCCGCGTACATGACCGGCGCTAGCCTGGTGGTCGACGGAGGGTTCACCATATGGTGAGGCTTTCGGGGCCGCAGCTGCGCGCCAGGGCCGCTGGCATTCGGCTCGTGGTGAGCGATGTCGACGGGGTTCTGACGGACGCCGGCGTCTACTACTCGGCGACTGGTGAAGAGTTAAAGCGGTTTTCCATGCGTGACGGCATGGGCGTCGAGTTGTTGCGCCAGGCGGGCATCCGCACCGCGCTCATGACGCGCGAGCAGAGTGCCATCGTCGCGTCGCGCGCGAAAAAGCTGCAGGTCGACGCGTTGTGGTCGGGCCAGCTCGACAAGCGCCAGGCCTTGCCGCGGCTGCTGGGTGAACTAGGCGTGGCGCTGGGGGCCGTCGCGTACATTGGAGACGACGTGAATGACTTGGGGGCCATGGGGTTCGTGGCGGAGGCAGGGCTCGTCGTGTGCCCCGCCGACGCGGTACCAAAAGTGGCAGCGGTGGCGCACTTCATCACCGCGGCAAGGGGTGGACACGGCGCGTTTCGAGAGCTTTGCGACCTGATTTTGGACAACCAGATGGAGCACACAGCGTAATGGAAACCACACAAGCTCATGGGCAACGCCTCCGTTCGCTCCGCGCCGAGCGCGACGGATTTAATCCTAGTTTCTCGGGGCCAGTGGTCGAGATTGCCGGGCGCGGCGTCGGTGAAGACGAGCCGGTGTTCGTAATCGCCGAGATCGGCATCAACCACAACGGCTCGCTCGAGCTGTGCGAAAAGCTAATTGAAGGCGCGCACCGCGCCGGTTGCGACGCCGTAAAATTCCAAAAGCGCACGCCAGAGCTGTGTGTGCCGCTGGACCAGTGGAGCGTGATGCGAGACACGCCCTGGGGCCGCATGTCGTACATCGACTACAAGCGCAAAATCGAGTTCGGTCAGCCCGAGTTCGAGCACATCGAGCGCGTGTGCAAGCGCCTAGGCATGCTGTGGTTCGCGTCGTGCTGGGACCTGCCGTCCATCGAGGCCATTGAGCGATTTGGACCGCCTTGCTACAAGGCGGCCTCCGCCTCACTTACGGACCACGAGCTTTTGCGCGGCATGAAGGGCACCGGCAAGCCGCTCATCATCTCGACCGGTATGTCGTCGGCCGACGAAATCGACGCCGCCGTGAGCGCCGTAGGGCACAAGAATCTGCTAATCGCGCATTCGACCTCGACCTATCCGTGCCCCGTCGACGAGCTGAACCTGCGCATGATCCGTTCGCTCAAGCGTGAGTACCCGCGCTGCCCGATTGGCTACTCGGGCCACGAGACGGGCCTAGCGCCGACCTGGGCGGCCGTCGCACTCGGCGCCACCTTCATCGAACGGCATATCACGCTCGACCGCGCGATGTGGGGCACCGACCACGCCGCGTCCGTGGAGTTGTCCGGGCTCGAACGCTTGGTCGGTCAAATTCGAGACGTAGAGCGTGCGGTAGGCGACGGTATCAAGCGCGTCTACGACAGCGAGCTGCCGATTCGGGCCAAGCTACGACGCGTGCCGAGCGCGACCGCTGGCTGAGGTACCGGCGCATGTCGTGGACCATCCTTTCACCCGCGATCATCGTGGCCTGGGCCTGCGTTTTGCTCGGGCTGGAACGGCTATTTCCGTACGCGCCGCAGCGGCTGCTTCGACAGGGCTTCTTCACGGATTTGCTCGGCTACGGCTTGCTGCAGAGCTACGTGCTGGGCTTCCTCATCAGCGGCCTGATTGTCTTCGTCGATCAACGAACCGGCTGGTCCAAGCTGGGCCTCATCAGCCATTGGCCAGTGTTGGGGCAGCTCTTTTTCTTCTTCGTCGTGCACGATTTTTACATCTACTGGTTTCACCGCCTGCAGCACCGCTCCAACCTGCTTTGGCGGACCCACGAAGCGCACCACTCAGTCGACGACGTAGATTGGCTGAGCGGGACGCGCTCGCACGCCGTCGAAATCATGATCAATCAGACGGTCGAATTCTTGCCGATCGTCTTGCTGGGCGCCGCCCCCGAAGTTGCGCTGATGAAGGCAACGCTCGACGCAGTCTGGGGCATGTACATTCACTCGAACGTAAACGTTCGGGCGGGCCTGCTGCAGCGGGTGCTGAACGGCCCGCAGATGCACCGCTGGCACCACGCCACCGAGCTACCCATTCCGGGCAAAAACTTCGCTACCAAGCTCGCCATTTGGGACTGGTTGTTCGGCACCGCGTACCTGCCCGAGCACAAGCCGGTAGGCTACGGGTTGCCCGACCGGAACTACCCGAAAAGCGGCTTTTTTGCCTACGTATTGCAACACGCGCATTCGCTGCGCAGAGCCAGGGAGACGACTGATGGGTGACTTGATTGGCAGCGCGGTCGACGGCACGCTGTACTGGGTCGGCGCGTCCGAGCTGCGGCGAGTGTGCGAGCTCGAGGTCGAGCCGCACGCTCGAGCCGAGCTGCTGGCGGATGTCTGCCGCCTCAACGCTTTGTACATGATTGCCCGCGCGGGCTCCGGCCACATCGGTAGCTCTTTTTCGAGCCTCGACATCGTCACCTGGCTCCACTTAGAGGAACTGAACCGCCACGGTGGGAACGACCTGTACTTCTCTTCGAAGGGGCACGACGCGCCGGGACTGTACGCGTTGCTGATCGCCCTGGGGCAGCTGCCGTTCGACCGCATTCACTGCCTGCGGCAGCTGGACGGCCTACCAGGTCACCCTGACGTCGGTACGCCTGGCATGGTAACCAATACCGGCTCGCTGGGCATGGGCATTTCGAAGGCCAAGGGCTTGGTGCTGGCCAATCGGTTGGCGAACAGACAGGGTCGTGTCTATGTCATGACCGGCGACGGGGAGCTGCAGGAAGGTCAGATTTGGGAGTCGCTAATTTCCGCGGCCAATTTGGGGCTGCACGAGGTTTGCGCGATCGTCGATCACAACAAGCTGCAGTCTGACACCTTCGTTGAAAAGACCAGCTCGCTGGGCGACCTGGAAGCCAAATTTCGCAGCTTTGGCTGGCACGTAGAGCGCGTGAACGGCCACGACTTCGGGGAGCTGAGTGCCGCGCTTTGGCGCTGTCAGACCATCCACGCAAAACCCCAAGTCGTGATTGCCGACACCATCAAGGGCAGGGGCGTGTCCTTCATGGAGCACACGTCGCTCGACTCCGACGTTGCGCAGTACCGCTTCCATTCCGGCGCGCCCAACACCGCCCTCTATCGCCAGGCAGTCGAAGAGCTGGTGTCGCACCTGTTTGCGCAGACCGAGAGGCTCGGCATTTTGAAGTTGCAGCTCGAACGTGCCGACGCGCCAGAGCGACCGGCGACCGGGGCCCAGCAAAAGCTCATTCCGGCTTATGCCAAGGCGTTGGAGCTGGAGGTAGAGCGCACACCCAACCTGGTGGTCCTCGACGCCGATCTCGTCGTGGACACGGGTCAAATGCCCGCGCGCGAACGCCGGCCTCAGCGCTTCGTCGAGTGCGGCATCGCCGAGATGGACATGGTTAGCACGGCGGGCGGATTGGCGCTGGGGGGCATGCTGCCGGTGTGTCACTCGTTCGCGTGCTTTCTTTCCACGCGCGCGAACGAGCAAATTTACAATAACGGGACGGAGCGCACGCACGTCGTGTACGTCGCGTCGTTGGCTGGTTTGTTGCCCGGCGGCCCTGGTCACTCGCATCAATCGGTGCGGGACATTTCGGCGATTGGCGCCGTTCCCGGCATGGTGGCGCTCTCGCCCGGCAGCGAGGCTGAGGTCGCCCGTGCGCTAGCCTGGTGCCTCCACGAGCACGACGGCCCGGCCTGGCTGCGGCTCGAGAGCGTGCCCTGCCAGGTTCCTTACGAGCTGCCCGACGCTGCCCTCGAGCTGGGCGTGGGTGCGGTACTGCGCCAAGGCGTGGACGCCCTGTTCATCGGCTATGGTCCCACGCTCCTCAGCGAGGCGTGGCGGGCCGCCGAGCTGCTGCAAGAGGAGGGGCTGCGCGTCGGCGTCGTCAGCTTGCCGTGGCTGAACCAGCTGAGCGTGCCCTGGCTCTTGCGCACGGTGGCCCACGTCAAGCAGCTGTTCAGCCTCGACAATCACCACGCCACGGGCGGCCAGGGCGATCGCATTGCCGACGCTTTGGCAACGGCGTCCGGCACGAGCGTGCCGCGGTTACACCGTTTTGCGGTCGACGGGCTCCCGGCTTGCGGCGGCGCGCCAGAAGTCCTGCGCCGTCACGGCTTGGACGCGTGGAGCCTCTGCCAACGCGCCCGCAAGGCGATTGAGAGCCGGCCGTTTCGGCAAAGCGCAACGGCAGCCTTAGGGACGACTCAACCGTCTACAAGTCGGTAAAGCCATGTACTAGAGTTCCGCTCATGTCTAGCCAGGCGGTGCCAACGTCGAACGCAGCGAGCTAAGCAAACGACTTCCTGACGGCGGCATGCCGCGTGCAACAGCCGCCGCTGTTCACTCAGGAGGTCTCGTGAAAATTGTTTCTTCGGTCGCAGGCTGTGCGGTGTTTGGGCTGAGCTTGCTGCTGCTCGGGGCGTGCAACCGCCAAAAGGCCACGCCCGAAGGTTCCAATCCGGCGCGCCCTGCTAGTCCGGCCGCGCAAGCCACGGAAGGCGAAACCGGCGACGTTCCTTCCGGTATGCGCGGCGGCACCTCGGAACCCGCACCAAAAACGCCAGATGCACTGGCAGATGCTGACAAAGACATGGGCCGGGTGCTCACGGCGTTAGCCGGGCTCGGTGGCAAGCCGATCGAAAGCCTGACGCCCGAAGAGGCGCGCAAGCAACCGACCCCCGCTGATGCAGTGAAGGCCGTGCTGCGGCAAGACGGCAAGGCCGTGGCGCCAGAGCCCGTCGCCAAGGTGCACGATCGCTCGATTACTGCGGGCACGGGAGCACTGCCGGTGCGGGTCTACACGCCCGAAGGCGTGACTGGACCTGCTCCCGTCGTCGTCTACTACCACGGCGGCGGCTTCGTGATCGCCAGCAACGACGTCTACGACGCCACACCGCGCTCGCTGGCCAACGGCGCCAAAGCGGTGGTGGTGTCCGTGGAGTACCGTAGGGGTCCTGAGCACAAGTTCCCGGCGGCGCACGACGACGCCGTCGCGGCTTACCAGTGGGTGGTGAAGAACGCCGCCAGCATCGGTGGCGATCCCAAGCGTATCGCCGTTGCTGGCGAAAGCGCGGGCGGCAATTTGGCAGAAAATGTCGCCATTGCAGCGCGCGACGCGCGCGAGCAGGCGCCCATTCACGTGCTGTTGATCTATCCGGTCGCCAGCTCGAACATGAGCTCCGCTTCATACGTGAAGCACCGCGAAGCCAAGCCGCTGAACAAGGCCATGATGGTCTGGTTCACCGAGCAATACTTCCGCACGCCCGCGGACGGCCAGGACCCCCGCATCAACCTGGTCGAGGCAAAGCTCGAAGGCTTGCCACCTACCACCATCATCAACGCTTCGATCGATCCGCTGCTGTCCGAAGGTGAGGCGCTGGCCAAGAAGCTCGAAGAAGCAAAAGTCTCCGTCAAGCAGAGGACCTACGACGGCGTTAGCCACGAGTTCTTCGGCATGGGCGCGGTGGTCGGGGACGCCAAGGACGCCATGGAGTTTGCAACCGGACGCTTGAAAGAAAGCTTCGATAATCCCGCGTCGCGCCAGCCGGCGACCGCGCTTGCCAACTGACGCGGCGCGACGGCACGCTTTCTGCTTATGCGCGGCGCATGAGAAACACTTTTCCAGCCGTGGCCTTGCTTGCGGGGGCTGCTATTGCCCTTAGCGGCTTCGTTTTTGCGTGTGGGTCGAGTCAGAAGCCCGCACCCCTCAGCGCCGAAGAAGTACACGACGGTGAGGCGCTACCGCCCGCTCCACCCGTCCCGGCCGAGCCAGCCTCGACCGATTCGACCGCGGCGCCAACGCTGCCTGGTGGGTCAGCCTCTACTTCGTCGAAAGGCAACGAGCCAGCCAAAGACACGCTTAGCGACGGGCAGTTGGCTCGGCTCAGCGAGTTAGTCAATACGGCCGAGATCGAGCAAGCCAAGGTAGCGCAGGCTCGCTCCAAGTCGGCAGCCATCAAGAAGTTTGCGGCCATGATGCGGCAGCACCACGGCGACGCGCTGCGTGAACACGGGAAAATCGCCAAAAAATTGAAGATTACGCCAGCCGACAGCAGCGTTGCCAGCGCCCTCAAGGCCGACTCCGAAAAGACCCTCGACCTGCTGAAGAAGACCGACGCCGCCGGTTTCGACAAGGTCTACGCGCAAAGCCAAGTCGACAGCCACCAGAAGGTGCTCGACGTCCTGGACAAGCACGCGCCGACTGCAGCAACGACAGAGGTCGCCGACCTGCTGCGCCAGGCCCGCGCGTACGTCGAACAACACCTGAAGGAAGCGCAAGCGCTGCAAACCAAGTGAGGTGCGTCAGAGCGAGGCAACTAGCCCCGCCAGCAACTCCTGCAAAGTTAGACAAGGCTCTGCGGCTTGCGCGCGCAACGTTTGGTATCAAGCTCGAAAGCCGTGGAGCTGCGCCGCAAGCTGACCATCCTGGCCGATGCGGCCAAGTACGACGCTTCGTGCGCTAGTAGCGGCTCCAAGCGAGCCACTCCCGAGGGCGGCATTGGCAACACCAACGGCATGGGCATTTGTCACAGCTATACGCCCGACGGCCGCTGCGTCTCGCTGCTTAAAATTCTGCTCACCAACAGCTGCAGCTACGACTGCCAATACTGCATCAACCGCAGCTCCAGCGACATTCCGCGCGCGCGCTTCGAGCCTGCCGAGGTCGTGCAACTCACGCTCGACTTTTATCGACGCAACTACATCGAAGGCCTGTTTCTCAGCTCCGGGGTGCTCAAAAGCCCCGATCACACCATGGAGCAGCTGGTCGAGGTCGCGCGAAGCCTGCGGGAAGAGCATCGCTTCGGCGGCTACATCCACCTGAAGGCTGCCCCTGGCGTCGCACCCGAGTTGCTGCAACTCGCCGGTAAATTCGCGGATCGCGTTAGCGTCAACGTCGAGCTGCCAACGAGCCGCGACCTCCAAAGTTTGGCGCCCGAAAAGAGCATGCCGCAAGTCGAAGCGGCCATGGACACCCTGCACCAGGCCTCGCTCGAGTACGCGGGCCAGCATCGGCCCTTCATGCCCGCCGGGCAAAGCACGCAAATGGTCGTGGGCGCATCAGCCGCGACGGACGCTGAAATCCTCGCAACCGCAAGTCACCTTTACGACACCTTCCGGCTGCGCCGCGTCTATTACTCCGGCTACAGCCCCATCCCCCACGCCGACGAGCGGCTGCCTCGGGAGCGCGCGCCGCTCTTGCGCGAGCACCGGCTCTACCAAGCAGACTGGCTGATTCGTCACTACGGCTTCCGCCCTGAAGAGCTCACCAGCCAAAACCTGGACTTGGAGCGGGACCCCAAGCTTGCGTGGGCGCTCGCCCACCGCGAGGCCTTTCCCGTTGATCTCAACCGCGCTCCACGCGAGCAGCTGCTGCGCGTCCCAGGTCTCGGCGTGCGCAACGTCGACCGACTGCTGCAGCTACGCCGCCATCGGCGAGTCAAGCTCGAGGACCTGCGGCGCCTCAAGGCCGTAATGACCCGCGTGCTCCCGTTCGTCAGCACGGACGAGCGCAATTTGCCCGCTGCTCGGCTCCTGGATTCTCTGAGCGTTGCCCGTCCCCAGCCGTACACCCAGCTCGACCTGTTCGAAACGGCCGCGAGCGCGCGTAGTGGTCAGGTGTGATGCGAGCCAGCGCGTGATCCGAGTCAGCGCAGGGCTGGGTTTCGCGGCGTTTCGCGCCGCCGCTCGCCCCTTGCTGGAACGCAGCGTGCCCCCGCCGCAGGTGCTGTGGCAAGCCGAGTCCGGACAGCTTGCGCTGTTTGGCAGCGCAGTTTCAGTCGACGTCGCAGTGCCACCGGCGTTGCAACGCCCAGGCTCGCTCGCGATTCCCGCGGCCTACGCACGCCTCGCCGAAAATGCCGCCTACCATCGGGACGAGTCACGCCTCGACGCCATGTACCGCGTCGCCTACCGCATTGCCCATGGCGAGCCGGCCCTTCTCCAGCTCGTCACCGACCCCGATGTGCTGCGCCTTACTACTCTTAGCCAGCAAGTCGCGCGCGACCTCCACAAAACGCACGCCTTCGTGCGCTTTCGCAAGACCGACACTCCTCAAGGTGAGCACTACGTCGCCTGGCATCGTCCCGACCACCCGCTTTTGAAGTTGGCGGCGCCCTTCTTTCGCGACCGCTTCCCCAACATGCGCTGGACCATTCTGACTCCCGATGCCTCGTTCCACGCCCCGGCGAAGTCCGCGCCTGCCGCGCCTGGCTCGACGCCGAAATTGCTAGCGTTGGCCCCGCCATCATCGTCTGCCTGGGCAGCACAGCCGCTCAAAGTTTCAGCGGGTCTCGCTTCAACTTGACGCGCTATCGAGGTCAAGTGTTCACGTCGCCACGCGCTGGAGCGTGGTTGGCGACTTGGCACCCTTCGCTCGTTCTACGGGTGTCGGAGCGCGGAGAAAGCACGCAGCGATTTGCGGAGCTGGTCACTGACCTACGGACCGCGCAACAGTTGGCCAAAGCGCGGGAATCGACCTCGATTGAGCCCGAATCCGGGCGGCGCTAGCCAGCAGGCCATGCGGCACGATGGGCACGCAATTTTTCCCCAAGTGCTCAGAAATGCCCCGTTGAACGCTCATTCGTGTGCCGATCTGGCCCGATTAGTCGCCACGCTGCAGCGCGGGCGGCGCGCGGGGGTTGGCACGGACCGTGCGAACGGCTCGCACCTCAATGCCCTCCGCCCCATCCGCGCCTCAGCCTCCGCGCCACGCTCGAGTTCTGGTGGTATCTAACCGGCTGCCGTTTTCCGTTCGGCGTTCGGAGCAGGGGGTCGAGCTGGTGGCGTCGGCCGGTGGGCTCGTTTCCGCGCTTTCGGGTTACCTCGAGAGGCGTAAGCTCGAACAGCCGGAGGTGGAGTTTATTTGGGCGGGCTGGTCCGGCGCCGAGCTCAGCGCCGAAGAGACGGAACAGCTGCGCGCCGCAGCGCTCGAGAAGCACGGCGCGTACCCGCTCTCGCTCGACGCCGCAGACATGGACGGTTTTTACCACGGTTTTTGCAACGGCACGCTGTGGCCGCTGTTTCACTACTTCCCCTCGTACGCGACCTACGAGGAGCAGGATTGGGAAACGTACCGCCGCGTGAACCAAAAGTTCTGCGACGAGCTCGCCGCACTGGTGCAGCCCGGCGACGAGATCTGGGTGCACGATTACCAGCTGCTGTTGTTGCCCGGCCTACTGAGGAAGCTTCTGCCCAACGCCAGCATCGGCTTCTTCCTGCATATTCCATTTCCGTCTTTCGAAGTGTTTCGGCAGTTGCCCACGCGCTGGCGCGGGGAGCTGCTGGAGGGGGTTCTGGGCGCAGACTTGATGGGTTTTCACACTCACGACTACGCGCAACACTTCTTGCACTCGGTATTTCGAACGCTCGGCTACGAGCACTACTTGGGGCAGATCAACGTCGACGGCGCGCTCCGTCGCGTGGAGACCTTTCCAATCGGTATCGACTACGCGCGCTTTCAGCAGGCGGCGGCCAGCCCCGAGGTAGCCGAGGCCCGCGCGCAAATGGCGGCCAGTCTTGCCCAACGGAAGGTGATTTTCTCGGTCGACCGTCTCGACTACTCGAAGGGAATTTTGCATCGATTGCGCGGCTTCGAGGCGTTCCTCAGCGAGTGGCCCGAGTACGTCGGCAAGGTGGTGTTCGTGATGCTGGTCGTGCCATCACGCGAGCAGGTGGCGCGCTACCAGCGCATGAAGCAGGAGCTGGACGAGCGGGTAGGGCAAATCAACGGTCGCTTCGGCACGGTCGATTGGGTGCCCATCGTTTACCAGTATCGCTCCGTGCCCTTCGCGGAGCTGATCGCTCTGTACAACTTGGCCGATGTTGCGCTGATCACCCCCCTTCGCGACGGCATGAACCTGGTGGCGAAAGAATACATTGCCAGTAAGCCGGAGGGCGACGGCGTCTTGATTCTGAGCGACATGGCGGGTGCCGCGCGGGAGCTGGGCGAAGCCTTGCAAATCAACCCCAACCACACCCGCGAAATTGCGGAGGCCATACACCAGGCTTTGACGATGCCCCGCGTCGATCAATTGCGACGAATGCGCGCCATGCAAGGCCGCATCGAGGCCTACGACGCGACGCGCTGGGTGGAGAGCTTTCTGGCAGCGCTGCGGCGCACCAAGGAGCGGCAAGGTCGCTTGGCGACGCGACACCTCACCGGCGCGCCCTTGTCGGATATGCTCGACAGGCATCGCGGAGCCCTGCAACGCGTGCTTCTCTTGGACTACGACGGTACGCTCGTCCCGCTGGCCCCCACCCCCCCCGAGGCCGCGCCCGATCCAGAGCTGCTCACGCTGCTGCGGGACCTGCAAACGCCGTCCCAAACCGTGTATGTCATCAGCGGGCGTGACCACCGCAGCTTGGCGGAGTGGTTTCACGACGTCCCGATACGCCTCGTCGCCGAGCATGGAGCCTGGCAGCGCGATGCTGAGGGTCGCTGGAGCATGCCCAAGCCGCTGCCCGACCATTGGAAGAAGCAGCTGCGCCCGCTGCTGCAGTCGTATGTAGAGCGAGTGCCGGGCTCGGCCTTGGAAGAGAAAGATTTTGCGCTGGTTTGGCACTACCGGCTCGCAGCTGATCAGGAGCTGGCCGCGGAACGCGCGAAAGAGCTGACCGACGACGTCGTCTCGTACTCGGCCAACTTGGAGGTTCAGGTGCTGGAGGGCAAAAAAGCCATCGAGCTCAGAAACTCGGGCGTCACCAAAGGCGTTGCCGCCGCCGCCGCCATCGTGGAACAGCCGCAGTTCGTCTTTGCCGCCGGCGATGACGCGACCGACGAGGAGCTATTTCGGGCCCTGCCGCGTGACGCCGTAACGGTGTGCGTGGGTGGCGTGCACTCGTACGCGACTTACCGCTTGGCCGACCCTGGTGAGCTGCGCGCTGTCTTGCGCGGGCTCTTGCCAGTCTAAGCCCCGCGCTAGCAATGACGTCCCCGTGCACCCCTCCCGAAGGCCGCTCGTTCATTTTGCCGCCGCGCGCGCCGCGCGGTACGTGCGGTCTCGCTCGACTCTGTCCCATGCGCGCTTGAAAACCGCCGCAGCACGGGCTTTCTCGTCGTCCGGTTGCCGCTTTTTGACCCGGCCTTGCTCGTCGTATTTGCGGCCCGATCGGTGGTTGGCGTAGCGGCGCGCCCGCGTAAAGCCCATCTGGATGAACTTGCGCGCCATGTCCATACCGACGAAATCTCCCGCATCGCGGTAGGCGACGAACGCTGCGTGCAAAGCACGAGCCGAGCGGCGGGCGTCCTGCTCGGTCTTGAATTGCCAAAGCGGCAGCAACTCGCTTTTGTACGGCTCGGCCGTGAGCACGCCCTGTTCACCCCTGCCAACGCGGTAAAGCTCAGGGTGGCGCCGAAAATCCAGTTTGCGGTACGCATCGACCGCGCGCGCCAGACGCAGACGCAGCGGGCCGCTTGCGCTGGCGGGCTCCACGGGCTTGCCACGCTGGGTAATGTCTATGCGCCCGCGTTTCTGCAATCGAGTCGCGACCTGACGTACGAGCTCCATCAAACTTCGCCAGCCTTCCGGAGCCAGCACCCTGGCAACCTCCGAGGGGCAAGCCGTCTTGGGGTGCCGCGACTCCAGCAACTTGAGAATGGCGCGCTCCACCGCCTTGGGCGTAAGTAGTGCTGGCATGCTTCGCTTTTGGACAGGCGTGCAAGATGCGAGCCCTGGCGGGGAAGGCGGGCGGCCATCGACACGCCCATCGCGCTCGGGCGCGTGACCCGCTAACGTGATGCAAGGTGAAGCTCCCGGTTCAGCCCCCCGTGCTCCCGATGCTCGCGAAGCGCGTTGCAGCGCTCCCCAGCGAAGGTGACTTCATCTTCGAGCCGAAGTGGGACGGCTTTCGCACGCTCGTCTTTCGCGATCGCGATGAGGTGCTGCTGCAAAGCCGCGACTCCAAGTCGCTGAATCGCTACTTCCCCGAGCTGCTTGGCCCGATCGTAGATCAGCTGCCGGAGCGCTGCACATTGGACGGTGAAATCGTGATCGCCGGTTCCGGAGTGCTCGACTTCGACGCGCTGCAGCAGCGCCTTCACCCGGCGGCGTCGCGAGTGCGGATGCTTTCCGAAACGAGTCCTGCGTCAATCGTCTTTTTCGACCTGTTGGCGGAGGGTGAACAGGACCTGACGCAGAAGCCATTCGCGGAGCGCCGCGCTCGGCTAACACAGTTGCTCGAGCACGCCGAGCCGCCGCTGTACGTCACGCCGGCCACACGCAACCGCGAGCTGGCTGCGGATTGGTTTTCGCGCTTCGAAGGCGCCGGCTTCGATGGCGTCATGGCCAAATCGCCCAGCGGTGTTTACGAGCCGAACAAGCGCAGCATGCTCAAGGTAAAGCACGAGCGCGACTGCGACTGCGTGGTGGCTGGCTTTCGTTGGCACAAGAAGGGTGAAAAAGAGCTGGTGGGTTCGCTGCTGTTGGGCCTGTACGACGACGCAGGCAAGCTGCACCACGTTGGCGTGTGCGCCAGCTTTACGGACGTGAAGCGGCGCGAGCTGGTCGAGTTTCTGGCGCCGTATCGCGAAGGCGCGCTCGAGAAGCACCCTTGGCGCGGATGGGCCGAGGGCGCGGAGGGCACCGAGCAGCGCATGCCCGGCGGGCAGAGCCGCTGGAGTCAGGGCAAGGACCTGTCCTGGGAACCGCTGCGCACGGAGTTGGTGGTGGAGGTCGCCTACGATCACATGCAGGGCAATCGCTTCCGCCACACGGCGCAGTTCAGGCGCTTCCGCTCGGACAAGCCGCCCGCGGCATGCACCTGGGCGCAGCTCGAGGTAGTGCCAGCGGTAGAGCTCGCGCAGATTTTCGCACGCTAACTAAGTTTTTTGCGGCTTTTGGGGTTGCGCGCGGCTCGCGTCGGGTCGTCGTCAGGGTCGGGCGTGGCCTTCCAGCGCAGCAGGCCCGCCAGCGCGGCGTCCTTGTCCGGTGAGTTGGCGATGACTAGCAGCGGCGCCTTCTCGCGCTTGGGGGCTGCAGCCTTTTTGGCGCGCGAGGGTGCGACGCGCGGCGCTTCGCCGGCAGCCTTTCGGAACTGCGGTGGCCAGGGTGCGTCGCCGAGCCCCGACGCTTCGTCGCGCGCCGCCAACTCCAACAAGCTCTCCAGCGAAAATGCCTGCTCGTTCATGCCAACGTGCGGATCGCCCTGGCTTGCGAAACGCGCGGGCACGGTTAATACCGTAAAATCAGCCGGTTCGCAGGCAGTCACCTCGTCCCAAGCCAGCGGCGCTGAGACGCGCGCGTCTGGCAGCGGCCGCACCGAATAGGCGGAGCACGTCGTGCGGTCCTTGGCGTTTTGGTTGTAGTCCAAGAAAACCCCGTGGCGCTCCTCCTTCCACCATTTGGAGGTCGCTAGGTTTGGCACTCGCCGTTCGATGGCGCGCGCTAGCGCCAGCGCCGCGCGCCTGACCTCGCTGAACGACCACTGCGGCAAAATTCTCACGTTGACGTGCATACCGCGGGAGCCGCTGGTCTTCGCATAGCCACGCAGACCATGCTCTTCGAGCAACGCCTTAACCTCGAGCGCCACCGTGCGCACGTCGCGGTAAGCAACGCCAGGTCCCGGATCCAAATCGACGCGCAGCTCGTCCGGATGCTCCAAATCGCTCGTGCGCACCGGGTGCGGATGCAGCTCCACACAGCCCAAGTTCACGACCCACGCCAGGCCGGCGGCGTCGTCGACCACCACCTCTTTGGCGGTCCTACCCGATGGAAACGCCAACGTTACGGTGCGCACGAACTCGGGATGCGGCTCCGGCGCGCGCTTTTGAAAGAACGGCGCCGCCTCCGCGCCATTGACGAAGCGCTTGAGCACGATCGGACGGTCGACGATGCCACTCAGCGCGCCGTCCGCGACGCTCAAGTAGTAGCGAACGATGTCGAGCTTCGTGAGCCGGAGCTGCTTCCAGAAATAGGGCTTGGCGGGATGGGTAACGCGTACTTCACGACCCGCGACGTTTAGCACCTCGGCATCGTCTAGGTGTTTGGCGTTCATAGGGCGGACTCAGCGGGCGCTGCGAACTAGGCCCAAAATCCGCGGCTGCGAGCCCGCCTTGAAGTGAATTTCCAGCGGCGGGTGCGTCTTGTCGCCGCGCCGAACGCGCAGGCGATAAACCGTGTAGTCGTCGTTCCGCGGCGCCCGCACACACACACGGCCATCGGCGTTGACGGCGCGCGACGCGGTCACGCTCGAGCCCTTCAGCCACTCCACGATGCCGCTCCGCTCGAGGCCGTAGCGAACGCTCAGGTCGGTCATGCAAAATTGCTGAGCGGTAATGGCAAAGTCGTCCAAGGGCGAAACCTGTTCGAAGTAGGCGTGCGCAACTTTGTCGCGTCGTGCGATCAGGGTGTCCAGCAAGTAGCGTGCCGCGGCGGGCTCACTGAGCTTGCCCTCGGCCACGATGGCCTCCAGGATCGGGCGGTCGAAGCGCATGACCAGCTTCGCGCCCCAGTAAGCGTCGGCCGCATCCATCTCGACGAAAGGCCAGAATGGGTACTCTTCACGCCATTTCAGCGGGTCGAACGGCTCTGCAGTAAAGGAGCCAATCGACGGCCAAGGCGTAGGCTGCACGTCCTCCCACGGGCGTTTCCAGAGGCCGAAAGCAAATGTGGCTTTGACCTGCATTTCCCAATCGATGAAGTGCTCCCAGCCGTCCTCGGAGCGGCCCTTCTTGGCGCCGTGCCCATCCAGCGCCTCGCCGAAATCAAGCAAATAGTGCTTGAGAAAGCGTCGGCCCCCCTGCTCCACGTACATATCGAGGGTGTTGTCCTCCTTCATGTCGCTGTGGTTCACCCAGGCCGCGATAACGCGCATGCCGCGCAGCTCCCGGCGATGCTCGTGGCGCACGCGGTCATTCGCGTCGTCCCGGCGCTGGCCATCGGGCGAAAAGCCGCCCTTGGGCTTGCCTTCCAGCAGCTGGCTGGCAAACGCGCGGTAGCTGCCGTCTTCGCGCTTGTGTGCAGTGAACAGCACCGAGTCGATCTTCTGCCGATCGAAAGGGCGCCTGCGTTTCTGCTCGTCGGTGTACCTGGCGCCCGGCTCGATGCGCAGCTCTTCTTTCCGAAACACGAACACGTGATCGGAGGGCACGTTGTAGCCAGCCGTCCAGAAGATGCGATTGACGATCACGCCGGCCGAGGTTTGCAGCTCTGGATTCTGCTCGGTGTCGAACTTGACCAAAAATTTGCGCCCCGTACCGTCCTTGATGACAAAGCCTGGGTTGTCGCCGCCTAACTTGCCGCCGATGACGCTCAGCGGCTTTCGCGGTGGGCCGCCAGTATCGGCAGCCTTGGCGGCCTGCTGCGGAGAGATGTGGCGAATGCCGATCCGATTCTGAAACCAGCTCGAATCCGGCACTTCTTCGATGGAATTGAGGTTGCCAGCCAACTCCTCGTCGCGGATTTGTAGCGCGCGGTCGACGCGCTTGATAACGAAAGCGTTGGCGAAGTACTCCTTACCGTCGTACTCGCGCTCGGTTGGCTCCGCAATGTTCTGGTCGTCGTCGACGCGCCACACCGGCGGGGCGTCGCGAAAGCGCGGCGCGCTTGCGCAGCTCAACGCCAAGAGTCCGAGCAGCAGGGACGCTGGGTCGCGGGCGTTCATAGCTCGGTGTCCTTTTTGGAGAAGGCGCGTAGTGGGTCCGTCGTCAGATGGACGTGAATGCCGTCGCCGTACGCGATGTCGAACGTGAAGAGCTGGCGGTCTCGCGAGCGCACGATGAACCCGCCGCCAACGCCCGTCTTCCAGCGCGCGTCGAAAAAGTCTGCATAGCTGTGCTCCACCCGCCCCACGTCCACGAACAGCGACCCTGCCACGTACTGATGAACGGGGTAGTTGTACTGCACGGTACCCACGGCGGCCTTTTCGTCCCGAAAGCGGTCCCGCGCGTAGCCGCGCAGGCGGTTGGGGCCACCCAGCCGTGGCAAATCCGCGAAGGGAATGTCCTGATCTTTGCCCTCCACGCCCTCGATGAACGCGCGCAGTGCCAGCACGCGCGTTCGCTTGTAGAGGTCGATGTAGCCGGTGAATTCGGCGCCGTGGTGCCAAAACGAGTAGTTGCCGCCCAGCCGCGGCACGCGACCAGCGAACAGCTCCAGGTAGCCGCCGCTCGCTGTTGCGCCGGCCACGTCCCGCAAATCGATGATCAGGTTCAGGTCGGTTTCCAGCGTCGCCACGCGGTCGTCGAAGCCGACGAGCGTGCTCATGTCGTAAACTTGCTCGATGGAAGGGTCGCGGCCGCGCTGCTTGACGCCGAAGTCACGCACGTTGTAGACGCCCGTCGCGCCAAGCTTCAGCAGCTCTCCCGGGCGCCCGAGGCTGTAGCCGGCGCGAAAGAGGCTCAACCAGCGCTGCTGGGAGTAGCGCGTCGCGACGGACGCCGAGCGCACGTTCAAGCCCCCGCCTGCCGGCTCTGCGTCTGCATGACCAATGCCTTGGAAGAGCAGCCCCGGCTCGCTCTCGAAGCGCGCCACGCTTTCCAGCCACAGTCGCGAACCACGGAAATGGTCGGCGCGAAAGTACAGCTGGGTACCCAGCTTGTACATGCCGCCGAACTTCGCCTCGACGCTGGCGTACTCGTCGTATCCGGCCAAATCTTCGTGAAAAGCCTTAGCGCCGAGCGTGGGGCCAAAGTAGCTGTCGATGGAAACCGTCGGCACTACAGCCGCAGTGCGCGCGTCATTGTAGAGCAGGTCGACCACGTTCTCGACGACGGCGTGCCGGTCCAAAAATTCGATCCCCTCGCGGACGGGGAACAAGAGGATCTTCAGCGTGTAGCGCGGCACCGCCAAAATCGCGCGCGGCACAGCCAGCGCCACGTCTTCCGGCTCCGTACCAGGCGGCCGCTCGTAGTTCCGGGCTTGGTCGGCCGGGACCGGCTGCTTTTTCCGCTGCGTGGTTCGCGGCTCTGGCGCTTGCTGCTGTGCGAACGCCGAGGCGCTACTCAACGCGAGGGCCAGGCACACCTGCAGCACGGCTTTCGTCAGGCGAAGCACGCGCGGCTCAAGCATGCTCGGAGACTTGCTGCTCGCGCGCCTTCTCCCCCGCCAGCGCATAGCGGCGGCAATGCTCCAAGTAGGCTCGTTCGTGTACGCCCACTAGCTCCACGACGCTGGACCACAGCCAACTCGGAGCATCCAACGAACGCGTCGACGCTCCTGCCAAATTCTTGCGCCATTCAGCGCTTTGGCCGGCGTCCATCTGTCGGGCATGGCCCACGCCGACCACTCGCGCCAAGGCTCTTGCCGTGGCGCGCGCCTCCACGTCGTCGAACATTTGCAGCTCCAGCTTGAGGTCTTGCGGCATCAGCTCGCGCACGAAGACTTCGTGACCGGCGATGGTACCGGCCAGCATGCGCTGGCCCAGCGAGGGCGAAAGCGCCTGCGCGCCGCGCACCACGCGCTCGCCGTGGTGCGTCGGCACCAAATCACCCTGTACCGGCGGCGCAAGCGGCGCTACGGCCTCCTTGATATCCAGTAGAGAGTAGCCAGCTGAACGGCGCCCGTGGCCCAATACTTCGACGAGCGCGGCGCAGCGCCAGAGGCCGAGCGAGCTACAACCCTTCACCCAAAACGCGGAGTCGCGCACGCGAATTTCTGCAGCGGCGTCGCGGCAGTCCAGCGCCGTCACCAGCTGCCGCACGCGCTCGCGATTCAGGAAAGCGTGCAGCTCGGAGCGCTCCGCCGGCTCCAACGCCAAAAAGCGCTGTCCCAACGGAAATCTCGGCTTTTTTCCGAGCCGTTCGCGGTGCAAGTGTCGCCACTTTCGGCGTAGCGCCTCGCGCACCACGAAGCGTACGGCCGCGCTCTCCGCCACGTCCGTTTCCTTCGCCGTCTCCGGCTCCGTGAACGCGTCGAGGTAGCCGCTCATCAGCTCTTCGACCAACCGCGCCGTGACGACACCAGGCAAGTCCGAGCTGCGGGCCGCCATGGCGAGGGACAGCGCGAGCCGCACCAGATCGTGCGCTGGATTGCCTGGCACCGTCTGGTCCAGATCGCGCAGCTCGACTTCTACGCGCTGATCCGAGCGCGCAATCGGCCCCAAATTGCCGACGTGCGCATCGCCGCAGATCCACAGCGTTGGACCATCGGGAATGTGCTGCCCGCTGCTGCTGGTCAGCCACTCGTAGAACCACTTGGTGCTTCCGCGTACGAAAGCATGGGCGCTGCGCGCCATCTTCAAGTCTCTCCGCTTGTGCAGCAGGGAGACCCGACCCCGCTGCGCGTCGGCGAACGACTCCCGATCGAACGCAGGTGTGTCCGTCGTTACGGCGCTAACGACGGGCGACTCTTCCAAGGTGGCCAGCTCTTCCAAGCCGTGGCGCTATTGCAGCTCGCGTGCCACGGTGAGGAGGGACAAAACGCCTGGCCACCGGCCCGAAACGAGGCAGTGTGGCGGACGGGTACGCTCGTCGTGACAATTCGCCACTTTTACTGGCTGCTGGTGGACTACGGCACGTGCGTTGCAATAGGCCGCAGAATGCAGATTCGCGACCTTTGGCCCATGGCAAAAGAGACCGCTAAAGACTGGTCTGACGATGATGCATCGACCCTCGCTGCGGCACTTGCGTACTACGCACTTTTGTCACTGGCCCCGCTGATGATCATTTCAATAGGCGTGGCGGGCTGGTTCTTGGGACCCGAGGCTGCGCGCGGACGAGTCGCCGGAGAGCTCGGCGGAATCGTCGGGGGTGAGGCGGCGCAGGGCATTCAGGCGATCGTAGCCAGCGCCCAGGAGCCGAAACAGGGTGTTATCGGGGCTCTCGTCGGCATCGTGACGCTGTTCGTCGGCGCCTCCGGAGTTTTTGGTCAGCTGCAAACCTCGCTCAACGCCATTTGGGAAGTGAAGCCCCGCACCGACAGAGGGTTCGTCGGTCAGCTGCGCGATCGCTTCTTCTCGTTCACCATGGTGCTGGGCGTCGCCTTCTTGTTGCTCGTGTCACTGGTCTTGAGCTCTGCCTTGAGCTCGCTGGGCAACGTGCTTTCGGACACGCTTCCGGGCGGGGCCACGATGTGGCAAGTCATCAACTTCGGGCTATCGTTCGTGATCGTCACGCTGCTGTTCGGCATGATTTTCAAGGTCATTCCCGATGCCAAGGTTCAATGGCGCGACGTCTGGTTAGGCGCCGCCGTGACGGCGCTGCTGTTCACGATTGGTAAGCAGCTACTCGGTCTTTACTTGGGCAAGGCCGCCGTGGGCTCTGCTTACGGTGCTGCCGGCTCGATCGTCGCGCTGGTGGTGTGGGTATACTACGCGGCTCAAATTCTCTTCTTGGGAGCGGAATTTACGCAAGTCCAAGCTCGCCGCCGCGGCGCCAACATCGAGCCAACGAAGAACGCCCAGCGTGTGGATGAATCGGTGCAAGAGAACGCTGGGGGGAAGGACAAGGCGCAAACCGACCGCCACGGCGACAAGAAGGCAACTTCAGGAGTCGCAGCGGCTAGCTGAGCCCCTGCTGAGTACAAAGAGCATGCCGGATCGGCCAGCTGACAAAACCACTTTACCGACCCAGGCGGGTCAGTCGCTGCCGGCAACGGTGGACGACCTGCCGGTGGTCGCGCGGCTCATCGTCGAGATACGGTCCGATGGCAGCCGCACGATAGCGCGGGGCGCAATGGAGGACGCGGCCACCAACAGGCGGGTAGCCATCGAGGCCAGCGGAACGAGCCCGCTCGAACTAGCGCTTGCACTGGCAAAAAGTATGCTGGCCGCGCCGTGGCTGCGCGGGCCAATGGTGCGCGCTGGCCTGCGGGCGCTACTGCGAAAACCATGACGTTGGGGGTGCAGCCGAACAGCGCCGAGCTGCTGGTCGACGGGCACGAAATTT
>JAYUYU010000725.1:0-4072 GCA_043752365.1 Myxococcales bacterium
GTGTCGTTTCCGCTGGAGGGTCGTGTCGCTGGCCACGCGCCCATCGCGCTCGATGACTACTGGTTGGGCTTGAACCTGAACGTCGGCGCGCTGCTGTGATGAAAAATGAACAAAAACAGTACAGTTTAGCGCCATCAGGAGCGCCAGAGTTGGAGCTACAACGGAAGCACCAGAACTCGTGTCCGGAGATTCCCAATGAAGCTTCACGTCATGGCGTGTTTGGCGGCTCTTCTTGTTGGCAACATCGGTTGTAGCGCCAGCGGCTCCGACGGCAGCCCGAATCAGGGCTCGGGCGCCAGCACTAGCAACGGTGCGAGCACCAGCAACGGTGCAAGCGCCAGCACAGGCGGTCGACCCAGCCTGGTTGTTGGCGGCAGCCTGTCGCTGGGTGGCATGGTCGGTACCGGCGCAACCGGGACGGGCGACGGCAACCCCGAAACGTGTGAAGAGGCCGCGCTGGGTCACACCTACGTGGGCTGCGACTTCTGGCCGACCATCACGGCCAACCCGGTGTGGCAAGAGTTCGAACCTGCGGTGGTGATCGCGAACGGTACGATGGCCGACGCGACCGTCACCATCGACGGCCCCGCGGGCTTTCACCAAGTCGTGACCGTAAAGGCGGGTGGGCTCGAGACGGTGATGCTCAAGTGGGTCATGGAGCTGAAGGGCCCTGAGTTTTCACTCACCAACACCTCGGGGGGTCGGCTCAACGCCTCAGCGCGCGTGAACGGCGGCGCCTACCACATGACGAGCTCGGTGCCGGTCACGGCCTGGCAGTTCAATCCGCTCAAGTACACGCTCGACGGTTCGCAGTGCACGCGCATTCCGGGTGCCACGGGCGGCTGCAGGTCGGCGACCAACGACGCCTCGCTGTTGATTCCGTCGACTGCCATGACCGAAAACTATCGTGTTTTCGGCTACTCGTCGAAGAACGAGGGCACCGACTGGGGCACTGTCCCGGGCGGCATCACGATCACGGCGACCAAGGACGGCACCGAGGTGCAGGTCCAGCTGGGCCCGAAGTGCGGCGTCGAAATCTTCCCGACGACCGTGCTCGGCACCTGCGTCGCCGCGGATGCTCGACGGCAAGGCCGTCACCACATCGCCCACTGTCATCGGCAACAGCGGCTGGTCGACCGTGCGCCTGGCGCTCGACGCTTCGACCGGCGGCGTGCACAAACTCACGACCGATCACGAGCAGGGCCTCGGCCTACAGGTCATGGGCTTCGGCTTTGCGACTTCGTACTACTACCCCGGCGGCTTGAACCTGCGGCGCATCTCGGACCCGCCCGTAATCGTCGTCAAGTAACCGTCTCTTCTCGAAACCGTGCCCGTGCCCGTGCCCGCGCGGGGCCCGACGGTTGGGCCGCCACCAACGTCATGCTGATCTGGGGTGGCGGCCTCTGCGCGTCGGCGCTGACCGCCGAGTCCCTTCCGCCATCCGAATGCTTGTCGCAATCGCGACATTGTTTCCTCAATGATTTCAACTCGCCAAGCGCTCGCCCTGACCTTGTCGCAGTTGCGACAAGGCACTCTCAACGGTGCCGACCAGTCGCAATTGCGACAACGTCATGCCAGTACCGTTTCTCCGCGAAATCATTGATGAAACGATGTCGCAATCGCGACATCGTTTGTGAATGGGAAGAGGGCCGCGAACGGCGGTAGCGCGAAGACGGCCTCTACTTTCGTGGCCATCCGCCCACGCGAGCGGAGCGCGAAGAGCGAAGAGCGGAGAGCGGAGAGCGAAGAGCGGAGGCGCGAATTGTGAGACGTCGCAGGGAGAGGCTGGGGCGGGGCTCGCGTGTGCCAGAGCGGACGGCGCGAAATGGACGGCGGCTGGCAGGTTGGTTTGGTAGGCCCGGGTTTGTGGCGCGGGCTGCGCCCGCGCGCGCCGCGGGCAGCTGCCCGCGCAGGCAGGGCCTACAGCGAAAATGAGATCGGATGCGTGCGGTGGTTTACGGACCGCCCTGCACCGGCACGGGCGCGTTTGAGTTACAGAGCGGCCTCGCCGTTCGACGCCATGACTTTTGCGTACCAATGCGCGGAGTCTTTGGGGGTGCGCTTTTGGGTGGCGTAGTCGACGTGGATGAGGCCGAAGCGCTCTTTGTAGCCTTCGGCCCACTCGAAGTTGTCCATGATGGCCCAGTGGAAGTAGCCGTCGACGCGCACGCCAGCTTGGATGGCGCGGTGTAGCTCTCGCAGGTAGCGCGTCATGAAGTCGATGCGGTTCGGATCGTGCACGGCGCCGTCGACCGACACCCAATCGCGGCAAGACAGGCCGTTCTCGGTGATGACGATGGGCTTTTTATAGCGCTCGTAGAAATAGCGCGGGCCGTGGAAGAGCGCGCTCGGCGTGATGGGCCAGTTAAAAGCCGTGCTGGGCGAGCCTGGCGGCTCGGGCACGACCTCGGGCTTGCCGTTAGCGCCGGCCCGTACGGGCGTGCCAAAGTAGATGTTGGTGCCACAAAAGTCGATGGGCTGGGCGATCGTCGGTAAGTCGAGCTCGAAGCCGCGTGGCAGCTTGCTGAGCAAACCATCGCGCTCCGGATACTTGCCGAGAAAGACGGGGTCGTACCAGCTCACGTTGTCCCAACGGCTAGCGTCTGCGGTACCCATGCGCTGGTCGGCCGCGGCCAAGTCCTTCGGGTCGTCGGTGGCGGGGATGGAAACGATGCCGACCGGCGCGTAACCGAGATTGAGCGGCTGTTTGGCGCGGGCGCGCAGGGCTTGCACGGCCTTGCCGTGTGCCAAAAGCACGTTGTGTTGCGCGCGCACCACCTCTTCTTCGCGCAGTTTGTCGCCGGGCGCTTGTACGGCGGTTTCGTGCCCCAGCAGCACGAAGCACTGCGGCTCGTTGAAGGTCATGATGTTAGTGACGCGGTCGGAGAACTTGTCTGCCAAAAGGCCGGCGTACTCCGCGAACCAGTCGGCGCTGTCGCGATTTTGCCAACCACCGCGGTGGTACAAATCGACCGGAAAATCCCAGTGAAAGCAGGTGAGCCAGGGCGTGATGTCTGCGCTCAACAAGCTGTCGATCAGCCGGTCGTAAAACGCGACGCCCGCCGCGTTCACTTGGCCAACGCCGGTAGGCAACAAGCGCGGCCAGCTCACGCTCAGCCGATAGGCCTTTAGATTCAGCCCCTGCCACAGCGCGACGTCTTCCGCATAGCGATGGTAGTGGTCGCACGCCACGTCACCGGTGTGACCTCGAAAGACGGCGCCCTTCTTACGCACGAACATGTCCCACACGCTCTCGCCCTTGCCGTCGGTGTGGGAGGCGCCTTCAATTTGGTACGAGGCCGCGGCCGCGCCCCAAGCGAAAGTTTTCGGAAAGGCCATGTCGGGGATCTACTACAGGGTCACGGCTTCTTCTTGTCGGAAAGCGCGCGGCGGATCAGCTTCTTGAACGCCGTGGCCGGTTGCGCGCCGGCCAGATAGTAATCGTCGATCAGGAACGCGGGCGTGCCGGTGATGCCGACCGTGTTGCCTGCCGCCGCGTCTGCTTGGACTTTGGCCTGGTGGGTGTGGTTGTCGAGGGCGGCCTTGAAGCGCGCCATGTCGAGCCCCAGCTTGTCGGCCAACACGTACAAATTGACGCGCTCCAACCCATCGGGCTGGCTTTGCGCTTCGAACAGCATGTCGTGGTAGGTCCAGAACGCGGCAGCGCCCTTTTGCGCGAAGACCTCTTCGGACGCCTCCGCGGCCAGTTGCGCGTGTTGGTGAAAGGGCAGCGGCAGGTGCCGCCAAACCAGCCGGAAAGTGCCCTTCATCTCCTTCTCCAGCTCTTGCAGCGTCGGCTCCACACGTTTGCAGAACGGACACTGAAAGTCGGAGAATATTTGAATCACCACCGGCGCCTTGGCGTCGCCGCGTGACGGCGCACGGGCGGGTAGTGCCAGCTGCTTCTTCTCGGGGGTCGGCGGGGCCTCGGCGCCGCGCAAGAGCTCGGCGTAGACCTTGGCGCGTGGCGTACCATGCTCGACGAGCGCGCGAGCTTTGGCCAGCTCTTCATCAATCACCTTCTTGAAGGCGTCGAGGGGCTGCGCGCCGCTGAAGCGCCGGCCGTTGATGA
>JAYUYU010000726.1:0-10092 GCA_043752365.1 Myxococcales bacterium
TGTCATCTCGCTTCTCCTTGTGTTGGTGGTGCGTCTAAAGTCAGAAATAGCTCTTGGAAAACCCGCCATCGACCGACAGCGCTTCGCCCGTCAGGTTGCTGCACCAGGGGCTGGCCAGGAACGCGATAGCGCGGGTCACGTCGTCGTAGCTGAGCGGCGCGCGTGTCAAAGCGCGCTTGGCCAAGTGCTGCCGGGTTTGGGCCGTGCGCTCGGGGCCTATCACCCGCCGGGCAGCGTCGGTCTCGAGCATCGAAAAATTGACGGCGTTGCACAGGATTCCGGCGGGCCCAAGCTCGGCCGCTAGGTAACGAATTGCCGCGGAAAGCGCGGCTTTCACCATGCCCACCACGTGGTAGCTGGGCATCGCGAAGTCGGCGCCGCCCGACAGCAGCGTGACGATGCGCGGCGTAGCGGACTTCTCGAGCCAGGGTCGAGCGTGGTGCGCGGCGACCAGCAACGAGCGCACTCCAATCTCCATGGCGTCCGCAAGCTCACCTTTGCGGAGCGCGGTCACGGGGCGCTCCAGCGCGCCCTCGGGAACGTGCACCAGCGTGTGCACCAAGAAATCCAGTCGACCGAAGCGTTGCCCCAGCTGGCTCAGCGCTCGCTCTACCGAGCCTTCGTCCTTCGCGTCGAGTTCCACCGTCAGGTAGCCCTCGTCGGCCAAGCGCGCGGCGAAGGCGCGCCGCTCTGGTCGCAGCGAAACCGCGACCTCGGCGCCTTGCGCGCGCAGCTGCTGGGCGGTGTGAAAGCCGACGCTGTCGAGGCTGGACACGCCCAGTACGAGCCCGCGCTTGCCGGCCAAGAGTACGGCGGGGACCGAGCCGTCGTTCATGGGCTGGGCTCCGGGGGAAACCACACGCCCAAGGAGCCCAAGCCCTCGCGCTCGTATTCGCGAATCGCCTTTTGAATGGCGAAGCTGGCGTCCACCGCGGGCAGGCCACCAATCCACATGGCCAAGCGCGCGCTCGCCTCCAGCAGCTTTTCTTTGCGGACGCCCAGGTGCAGCAATGTCTTGGCGAACAGCGCGGCTGCTTGATAGTCGCGCTGGCTGCACAGCACGCACATGCCAAGCAGGTAGTTTTCCTGCAGCGACAGCTCTGAAGTGTTGGCCTCCAGCGCGTGGTAGCGGTGAATCATCTCGCGCAGCGCCTGGTTTTCGATGCGATCTAGAAAGCGCACGTGCGCTTCACCCGTCCCTTCCCCGAAGATCGACTCGACGTAGGCTTCGGTGTCACGAACGTGCTCGGGCTTACTCATGCTGCTGGCTCCTCAGCGCGCCTGGGCGCTCGGCAAGAGGGTTAGCTCGGAGACGACCAAATGCGCTGGGCGACTCGCGATCCACACGATGGCGGAGGCGACGTCCTCGGCGGAGAGCCAAGCCGGCACCTGCTCGCGGATCCTTTGGCGCGCGCTTTCGAAGCCCTCCACCTTGTCGTAAATGGGCGTATCGACGAGGCCCGGGGACACCGTGCTGACGTGAATGCCGCGCGGATGCAGCTCGAGCCGCAAGGCTTCGCTCAAGCAGTCGAGCGCGGTCTTGCTGGCGGCATAGGGCGCAAACTTGGGGCTGGGCAGGTGCCGAGCCACCACGGAAGACACGTTGACGATGTGCGCGCCCGGCGACATGGTTCGGGCAAGCTGCTGCGTCAGCTCGAGCACGGCGCTGACGTTGATCTCGAACAAGCGTGACAGCCGCTCGGCCGGCACCTCCAGCGGGCTCTCGTACAAGCACTCGGCCGCGTTGTTGACCAGCAACCGCACCTGCTCATGTGCGTTTTGGCCCAGCTCCCCGAAAGCGCGCCGCCGCGCTTCGGGCGAAGCTAAATCGACCAAAAGCGGGCGAAACTCGGGACCAAATCCGCGCGCCGCAGCCGCTAGCCGCTCGGCGTCGCGGCCCACCCCAATCACGCGCATGTCCTCGCTCAGCAGCGCGCGCACCGTCGCCGCCCCTATACCCGACGTGACGCCGGTAACCAGCGCCAGCTGCCCCTGCAGTCGCCGGGAAGCCGTCATAGCGTGTAC
Source organism: Myxococcales bacterium (assembly GCA_043752365.1). Taxonomy (GTDB): domain Bacteria; phylum Myxococcota_A; class Polyangia; order Polyangiales; family Polyangiaceae; genus PMG-095. The sequence continues at coordinate 2,026 of JAYUYU010000726.1, forward strand.
AGGACCGCGCAGTACTGCCAGCCGAGCCCCACTGCGGCCGACAAGATGCGATCGCCCGGCTTCAGCTTGCCGAGCTTGGTGAAATGAGCGAGCGAGACCGGAATGGACGCGGCCGCCACGTTGCCAACGTCTGCCAGGGTGGTCAGCGTCTTCTCGGCTGGCGCACCGAGGTGTTCGGCCAGCATGGCTTGTACCCCCGCTGTGCCCGAGTGGGGCAAGAGCCAATCCACGTCGGCCAGGGTAAGGCCGTTGCGCTCGAGCAACGCTCGGCTGACCCCAGCCAGCGAGCTACCCGCGAGTTGGTTTAGCTCACGCTGCTTGATTTTTGGATTCAGGTAGCCGTCGGCGTCGATATCCATGATGCCGTGCCGCGAGCCGTCGGTGCGCAACTCGTAGTCGACGAGCCGACTAGCCTGAGGCCGATCTTTCTCGACCACCATCGCGGCCGCGGCGTCGCCGAACACCAGCGTCGCGCGACTGCCAGGGCGCAAGCGCTGGGTCGAACGATCCGAAGCCACCACCAAACCGCGTTGAAACCTGGGATTTTGCAGGTAGCCGTGCGCTAGCGTGAGGCCGTAAAGAAAGCCCGCACAGGCGCAGCCAACGTCGAACGCAAACGCTCGGTGGGCGCCGAGCGCGTGCTGCACACGCGGCGCAAGGTCCGGAACGTAGCGGCGTTCGCTCCAGTTGGCCAAGATCAGAAAGTCCAGCTCCGCAGCCTCGACCCGCGCTTGCTCGAGCGCGCGCTCGGCGGCCCGGACGGCCATGGTCAGCACGTCTTCACGCTGGCCGGCGATGCCGCGCGCCCGCACCCCGACCTTGTCCATGTCGGCCAGGCTGTGCGGCGGCTCCAGCGGTGGCAGCTCACGGTTGGTCACCAGCCGCTCCGGCAGGTACGCGCCGAGTCCGGTCATGCATAGCTCAGCCAGCCGCAACCTCGACCTTCTGCCGTACGGCACCCGCGTAGCGCAAACGCGCCAGCCACTCCAGCTCGTGCGTGCTCGGGGCTGGCGCTGCCGCCGGGGGCCCCGGCATCGCAAAACGAAAACCACCGCTGTGCAGCAGGTCCTTCAGCGCCGCGGCGCGCCCGGGTACGACGTCCCGCACCAGCCAAGGCTCGCCCGCCGCGCTGCGCTCGAAAACGCAGGCCTCGGTCACGATGGTACGGACGTTGCGGCCCAGGCTGGTGATGTATTCGACCTTGCGCACCAAACGCCGCGGTTCGGCACGGGTCAACACCATCACTTCGCTCGCGCACGCAGCAATATCCGGGGCGCCGCCGCCTCCCACCAGCAGCTCGCCAGCGCTGTAGGTGCTGTTGACGTTGCCGTCGACGTCCACCTCCGCCGCGCCGATTACACCAATGCAAGAGGTTGCGCCACCGCAGCACAACGCGCCCAGCATGCTGTCAATCGACGTGAGGCGCGAGGCAAGGCTCATGTTTTGATGGCTGAGCAGAAACGGGTGCGCCGCCTCGACGTCGATGCCGGAAAATCCAGTCTCGATCATCAGCTCGACCTCGTCACCCTGGTCGCCCAACAACGACTTGGCGAACCGACACGCCGCGAAGGCTTGGCCAATGCCCGCCAAGATGGCGCGGTGGCCCGCTTGGGTCACGCGACGCGCCAAGGCTCGCCCTGCGAGCAGCAGCAGGTCGTCGGTCGGCTCCAGCTGCTCGGCCGTTAGCGCTGGCGGCGGCGGCACCGACGCGGGCGCGCGACGCAGCGCCTCGAAGCGCGCCCCCGAGACGAAGCTGCGGTAGGCCCGCGCGCCGTCGGCAGCCGCCAAGACCTGCTGCGAAAATTCGGCGAAGGCGCGAGGGTCTTGGCTCATGCTGCGCCAGCTTTGGTAGGCAGCGTAGTCGTCGGCGTAGCCAGGCTCGAGCGCCCGTAGCTCCGCCGGCGCGACGTGCAGCGGTTGCGGATGAGCGCCGAACGGCTCCTCGCAAATGGCCAGCAAGCGGTGCGCGGGCAACGGCCGAAGGTGCGGCAGCGTCTGCAGCACCTCACTGGGCACGATGCGCTCGACGGTAACGATGACCCCCGCGCGAGCCGCCAGCGCGCCGTAGAAGCCCTCGCCGTAAGGCGGCGAGAAGGCCACATTGCCGTGCGCATCACCGAGCGGCGCATGCAAGAACGCAATGTCGGGGGTGATGGCCCGCACCAAGCCGAGCCGACGCTCCGGATCGGTCGGATCTGCTAGCTCGAACAGCTTGCCTTGCTCCGCCAGTGCGGCCCCGAGCGAGGTTCCGACCAGCGAGCGCGTGAGTGCGAAGGGCTGACCATTAGCGGCGGCCGCCAACGCTGACACGTAGCTCCACAGCGACCAGTGCTCGAGCTCGTAGCCTTCACGCAGCAGCTCCGCGTACAGGCGATTGGCGCGCGGCGTGGGGTAATTGTCGCCAAAAAAGCAGCCGATGTAGCGCCGCCCCAGGCGCAACATGCCGAGCAGGTGCAACAGCGAGTGAAAGCCCGTCGCGGACAGCACGAACCCGGGATTTTTCCCGCGAAACTGCCGCGCCAGCTCGCGAATGGCCGCGTTGGAGCGGCTGGGCGTGGAAGCAAAGCACAGGTGCATGCCTGGCTTCACGAAGCTGGCCAGTGCCTCAGGCAAGGGCAAGAGCCGGTTGGAGCCTCGCGCCCTCGTCATGCGTAGTACAGCGCTCCCGCGCAGTTCATGCCTGCCCCGACGGCCAACGACAGAATCAAGTCTCCCTTTTTCACATGACCGCTCGCCAGCTGCTCCGACAAGCACGCCGGAATACTGGCGCTGCCCGAAAAGCCGCGTTGGCCCCCTACCCAAAGCAAGCGCGCCTCGTCGAAACCGAGCTCCAAACGCACGCCGTCCAACAGGCCGGCATGCGTCTGGATCGGCAGGAACCAGTCGACGTCCGTCTGCTCCAAGCCGTTGCGCGTCAACAGCTCGCGCGCGCATTGCAGCAGCAACCGCGTGGTCGCCTCACCCGCGCGCGACCCCAACATGATGATGGACGCCGCGTCTTCGCCTATACCGACCCACGACAGCTTGTCGACATCGGTGTAACCGACGTGGTCAACGATGCCCACGCGTGCTCGCGGCGTCGAGCGACGCAGCACGACCGCGCCGGCCGCGTCGCCGACGATGAAGCAAAACGACGAACGATTCGTCTCGGCGACCGAGAAGCGACTGCCCTGCTCGACCGCGACGACCAACACCGAGCGGTAGTTGGCGTTGCCCAACAGACCGTCCGCGACCTGCAAACCTCGCAAAAACCCGGTGCAATAGCAGGCCTTGATGTCGAGCCCCAAAGCCTGCGGGCGCCCCAGCTGTAGCAGCACGAGCGGGGCCAGATCTGCGAACGCGCAGTTTTCGGTGCTGGTGGGATGTGCCATCGGCATGCTGGTGCCGGAAGCGACCACCACCGCGTCGATTTCGGTTATGAGCTGAGGGTGCTCTTCACACAACCGAGCCACCGCGGCGCGCGTCATGCTGGCGGTGCTCTCGTGCGGCCGGCACCAGCGCCGCGTCTGCATCCGCGTCTCCTTCACTAGCTGTTCGGGGCTCGAGCCGAGCGTGAAGCGACAGCGTCGCAAGTACTCGTCGTTGTCGACCAAATCGCTCGGGTAGGCGTGCGTGACGGCGACCAGCTCGCTCACGTAGCCCAGCCCGCGGCGCGCACTGCCACTCATGCTCCGACCTTCTGCAGCAGCAAAGTCGCGTTTTGCCCGCCGATGCCGTAGGCCACGACGAAGCCGCTGCGCAACGCCCGCGCTTCGCCTCGGTTGGCCTGATGATTGAAGCCGTGCACCACGCGCTTCTCATCGAGCCTGACCGTCGGGACCACGAAGTCGTGGTGCAGCATCAGGGCCGCAGTGGCAGCGTTCACGGCGCTAGAAGCGCCCAGCGTGTGACCGTAAATGGGCTTGGTCGAGATCAGCGGCACCTCCCGCGTGCGCCGCCCGAACACTCGCTTCATGTAGTTTAGCTCGGAAATATCGCTGGCTTGGACGCCGTTGCCGTGGCCCAGCACGAAGTCGACGTCGTTCGCCGAAAGCCCCGCTTCTTCCAGGTTCTGCTGCAGCAGGTGCGCGGGCCGTGCGCCGCTGAAGTCGACGTCGGTTGGATGCTCCCCACCGTTGCCGTGCCGAAACCCCACCACTTGGGCCAACGGCACGGCGCCTCGCGCTTGGGCGTGCTCGCGCCGTTCCAGCACCAGCGTCACGGCGCCTTCGCCGAACGCGTTCGCCGAGCTGCCCGCGTACGGACGAATCGCGAGCTCGGGGTGCTCGCGCTCGGCGCTCACCAGGCCTGCGTCTCGGTACATCTGATAAAGCGGGCTGATCAGCGCGGCGTCGTGCCCGGTGCCGAAGGCGACGTCGATGCGCCCCGCTTGCAACTCGCGAAAGGCGTGACCGATGGCCACCAGGCCCGACGCGCAGGAATTGTTGAAGGTGAAGGTGGGCCCCTGCACCCCCAAAATTGCCGCCGCAAGCCCCACGGCTTGTCCAGGCATCGCGAAGTTCAAGTCGCGCGGCGTGAAGCGGCTGCCGTCGTGCACCTTGTGACGAACGAGCTCGTACCAGTGCGCGAAATTGCCGCGCGACGTGCCGTCGAACAGCGCTATGCGAGCACTCCGCAAGTCGTCGAGTACCAGGCCAGCGTCGCGCGCGGCTTGCACGACGGAGGCCAAATACAGCTGTTGTTCGCGGTGACAGGCCTGATACAACCGCGCCGGAATTCCGTCCATGTAGCGACTGCAATCGAAGTCACGCACGCGACCCATCGCGCACGGAATGCCGTCCGCAGGGTCAGGCTCGATGGCCATTTGCGTCTGGCCGGCGCTCAGCTGCTGCCAGAAGGTCTCGCGGCTGTCGCAGTTGGGCAACAGCGCGCCCACCCCCGTGATCACCACCTCGTGAAGCAGCTGTAGGTTGCGAGGCGCGACGCGCAGCTTGGTCTGCGAGCCAAACCCAGCATCTACCCTACCGTCCAGCAGATCGCCGACGCCGTGCCGTCTAGACATTGAGTGCCACACCCCGGCGGAACAGCCGCGCTGAATGCGTGGCGTCACCGTCTGTGTTCACACTCTCAAGAACGCGACCCTAACGACACCCCCGATCGAGTGGAAAACACGTCATCGTGTTGCCATTGATAAAACTCCCAAGCATTGCAATCACCCCCCAGGTTGGAGTTATTTCAATGCGGGACTTTTTGTCTCAATGCCCGCCGCGGGGCTGAAAAAATAGCCATAGCAGCTGGCCGGCGTACACGACGGCCAGCACCACGAGCGTGATGTTCACGGCGCGATCGAGCCGCGGCATCAGCCGGCGCAGCTTGGCGCCAAGCCCCAGCTTGAGCAGCAGCATGATCAATGAGACAGCGAGGATGAGTTTGGACAGCAAGTGGTGCTTCCGGGGCTCAGCTTTGCACGAGCTGACCGCAGGCGGCCTGCACGTCGCGCCCGCGCGAGCGACGCACGGTCACCAACGTCTTTTTTCGAGCCAAGAGCGCGCGAGCAAAGGCGTCGACGCGGGCTTCGGACGGTTGGCGAAAGTGTGCCAGCGGGTGCTCGTTGAAAGGAATCAGGTTGATGTTGTGAGAAAACACGTCGCAAAATTCGGACAAGCGCGCGGCGTCCTCGACGAAGTCGTTCACGCCTTCGAGCAGCACGTACTCGATGGTAATGCGCTCGCGCGGGCGCAGCGGAAAGCGTCGTAGCGCGGCCCGCAGCTGAGCCAACGGGTAGCGTCGACCAATTGGCATCAACTCACGGCGGACCTCGTCCGTGGTGGCGTTCAGGCTCAACGCCAGGAGCGGCCGCGGCGATAGCCCGCCCAGCTCGTCGATCTCGGGCACTAGGCCGGAGGTGGACAGCGTGATGCGCTTGGACGACAACCCGAGGCCGGCGGGGCAGCACAGCACCCGAATGGCGCGCGCCACTTCGGGCAAATTGTGGAGCGGCTCACCCATGCCCATGAACACCAACGTGAGCTCACTGGGGTGACGCGGACCAAGCTCGGCGACCACGCGCAGCACCTGCGCCACGATTTCCCCCGCGCTCAAGTGTCGATGAAAGCCCATGCTGGCGGTGGCGCAAAAACCGCAACCCATGGCGCAGCCCACCTGGCTCGAGATACACAGCGTGACCCGCCCGCTGCCAATCGCACGCGGCATGTGCACCGCCTCGATGCGCTCAGCCCCGAGTTCCAGCAGCAGCTTGCACGAGCCATCGACGGATTGCCGACGCTCGGCCAGCCCTGGCAAGTCGAGCCCTACCGGCCCCAGTACGGCCAGCGCCGCCTTGCTGGTCAACGGCGCGCCCGCCTGCCAGAGCCAGGGCCGCTGCAGCCGCTGGAACGTGGCGGTAGGCGCCGGGACACCAAGCACGGCCAGCTCTTCGGGCAACAAGCCGAAGGCCTGAGCCCGCGTCACGCGCGGAGGCTCGGCAGGAGCCCGGGCGGCCAGAGGCAAGGAGCGCACGCGCGCAGCATAGCCAAGTTCCGGGCCCCGGCCAGTTACTCTTCAGCGGCCGTGGGCGCTTGCTTGACGCGCAGCTGCACCAGCTGCTCCTGAATTTGCTGTGCTCGCGAGTCGTCGGCGACGTCGGAGTGACAGGAGGCCTTGCTACCCACGGCGGCGCCCACGGCACCGGCGGTCTTCGAAGCCAGGCGATGCAGCTCTTCAGGCGGAAGGACGCCGCGCTTTTCGAGAATGTCGCGCTGATCGGGCGTGAGCGCGGGGCTCTTCATCACCTTCTCGCGCGCGAAGCCTTCGGCCTTGCCGCTGGTAAACTCGTTGATCTCTTTCGAGATGCGCACCGAGCACCAGTCATGTCCGCACATGGCGCAAAAATCGGTGTCGACGTCCAGGTCCTCGTCGTGGAAGGCGCGCGCGGTGTCGGCGTCGAACGCCAGCTCGAAGTGCTTCTCCCAGTTCAGGGCGGCGCGCGCCTTGGTCAAGGCGTCGTCCCAGTCGCGAGTGCCGGGAATGCCGAGCGCCACGTCGGCGGCGTGGGCCGCGATTTTGTAGGCGATGCAGCCTTGCTTGACGTCGTCCTTCTTGGGTAGGCCGACGTGCTCTTTCGGCGTGACGTAGCAGAGCATGGAGGCCCCGTGGTACGCGGCCGCGGTGGCGCCGATGCAGCTGGTGATGTGGTCGTAGCCGGGGAACACGTCGGTCACCAGCGGGCCCAGCACGTAGAACGGCGCGCCATGGCACACCGTGCGCTGCAGCTTCATGTTGTATTCGATTTGATCGAACGGCACGTGCCCGGGGCCTTCGACCATCACCTGGCAGCCGCGCTTCCAGGCCTTTTCGGTCAGCTCGCCCAAGGTGTCGAGCTCGGCCAGCTGCGCTTGATCACTGGCGTCCGCCAAGCCACCGGGGCGCAAGCCGTCACCCAGAGAGAACGAGACGTCGTACTCGCGCATGATGTCGCAAATCTCGTCGAAGTGCGTGTACATCGGGTTCTGCTTGCCGTGCACTAGCATCCACTTGGCGAGCAAAGAGCCGCCACGGCTCACGATGCCAATCAAACGCTTTTGCACGTAGGGCAGGTGCTCGCGCAGGACGCCGGCGTGAATCGTGAAGTAGTCGACACCTTGCTTGGCCTGGTGAATCAGGCCTTTCATGATCTCCGACTCGGTCAGGTCTTCGATCTTGCGACCGATGATCATCGAGTAGATGGGCACGGTGCCGATCGGCACTTTGGAATTTTTGACGATGGCTTCGCGGCACTCGTCCAAGTTGCCGCCTGTCGACAGGTCCATCACGGTGTCGGCGCCCCAGCGCACCGACCAATGCAACTTCTCGACCTCTTCGTTGGTCGACGAGGACACCGGCGAGGCGCCCATGTTGGCGTTGATTTTGGTCTTGCTGGCGCGACCAATCGCCATCGGATCCAGCTTAAAGCCCAGGTGAACGACGTTGGCTGGAATGATCAGGCGGCCGGCCGCGACTTCGTAGCGAACCTGCTCGGGCGACAAGTGCACCTCGCGCTCGGCGACGCGTCGCATCTGGGGCGTCACCACGCCCAAGCGCGCGGACTCGAGCTGCGTCACCGGCTCGAAGCCAGCGGGCGCGCTGGCG
>JAYUYU010000727.1:0-4062 GCA_043752365.1 Myxococcales bacterium
GCACCTCGACTACCTCAACCCCATCGAGTTCGAATTGCGATCCAAAAATCAGCAGTGCGTGGCATAGTCATGCTGTCCACGGACTCGGGGGAACTTCACTCCGCACGACTTCCTAAAAGTCACTTCGACCTCGAAGTCACTCCGAGCGACATCCCAAAAGTCACTTCGACCTCGAAGTCACTCCGCGCGACATCCTAAAAGTCACTTCGACCTCGAAGTGACTTTTGGGACGCGAGGCCCCCTTCCGGAAGGACGGAAGGAGCGCTCGCGCGGGGTTAGCCTCGTTGGGGGGACCGGCTTAGTTGGCGAGGCGTTTAGAGATGGCGTGCCAGCGGCGACCGTGGGTCAGGGACCAGGCTTGCGGGTCGCCAAGGCGATTTGATCGTCCAGGGCCTGGAGCATCAGCCGGTTGCCGTCTTGCGAGTAGCCCTTCAGGGCCTCCGCGCAGTGCGGCACGTCGTCCAGAAAGCTGGCAAGCGTTCGGGCGTCGAGCACCTCGGCGTGGTGACCGTAGCCCAACTGTTGGAGATACAGCGCGTTCATCGTTTGTTCGAACTGGCCCTGCACCGGCAGCGACAATAGCGGCTTGTGCAGGTACACGGCTTCGCTCATCAACGTGTAGCCCCCGCCCGCCACTACGGCGCGTGAGGTGCGAAGGTCGTCGATGAATCCAGCTTCACTGAAGGGACGGAACGTGAGGCTGGCGTCGCGCTCGTCGCTCTTGATACCGCGGCGCACGCCGTACACCTTGCAGGGCAGGCCGCTCTTCTTCAACGCATCCAGCAGCTCGGTGTTGGTCGTCGACGTTTGGTACACCAGCAGGTGCTCGCCGGGCTCGGACTTGGCGGCCAAGACTTCCGGTCGCAAAATCGAGGGCAAGAGCGTGGTCCGCTGTTTGCGAAGCTCGGGGTAGAAAAAGGTGCCCACCAAGTAGTGAAAGCAGCCGGGCAGCTTGGCTTTCACGATGCGCCTCGTGAGCTCGAACTCTTGCTCGTGGCCCGCCAGCAGCTCGGGCGCGTGCTTGCCCCGATTGATGACTTGCATGTTGTCGACGCTAATACAGGGCAACATGTGGTTGGTCGCGTACAAGTAGCTGAACGACTCGAAGTCGCTCACCACCACGTCGGGCTGAAATTCATCCACCAAGTCGAAGTACGCCTTGATGTTTTCCGGGAAGCCCTTGACGGCGCCCTTCAGGTTCTCGAGCAACGTGCCGAGCTTGCGCACGGAGTTGCCCTCGTATTGCAGCGTAAGACCCCAGATTTTGTGCACGTTCTCGAAACGCTGCGCCAAGTAGTCGCGCGCGCGCCCCGACACCACCACGTGCACCTCGTGTTGCCGCGTCAGGTGCTCCAAAATCACGCTCGAGCGCGTGGCGTGCCCCATCCCTTCGCCGACGACACCGTACAGAATCCGCATGGGGCGACCTTACCTCGGGGCCCGAAAGCTGGCGAACAGTGCGCCGAGGGGGCAGAATTGCCGCGATGCTCGAGATCGCGCCGACCCTGCCCTTGGTGTTTTTTCCCGGCGCGGGCGGGCGCGTAGAACACCTACGGCCCATCGGCGAGCGCCTGGCTCACCGACGCCAGACTCGAATTTGCGAATACCCCGGGCTCGCCGGTGTCGCGCCCGACCCACAGCTGCAAAGCCTGGCAGATCTGCAGCGCTACTTGTTAGCGCGTCTGCCCGAGCGCTTCGACTTGGTGACGATGTCGATGGGAGGCGTGCTCGCGTTGCGCATCGCGCTCGAGCACCCCGAGCGGGTACGCAAGCTGGTGCTGATGGCGACCTCGGGCGGCGTGGACATCTCAGCGCTCGGCGGCATCGATTGGCGCAGCACTTTTCGGCTGGTGCAACCGAACGCCCCCAGCTGGTTCCTGGAAGACCGCACCGACGTGACGCCCCAGCTTGGCGGCATTCAGCACCCCACCCTGCTCATTTACGGCGACGACGATCTGATCGCTCCGCCCAAGGTTGGCCGGCTGCTCCAGGAAAGACTCGGCAACGCGCGCCTCGAAATCTTGACCGACGCGACGCACGATCTGGAGATCGACTACCCCGACTTGATTGCGAGTTTGATCGAGGCGCACCTGCGCCGGCCGTAGCCAGCCTCAGCAGACCAAGTTGTTGCCCGGGCTGACGCTCAACAGGCTGCAATTGTTCTTGTAGTAGTCCGCGCGCGTTTGGGCCGACGCAGAGCCAGGGCACTCGATGCCGCCGTTGATGATGCGCGTCGTTTGCGCGAAATCGCCGGCCTGGATCCTCAACTCAACGCTTGAGCCCGGATTTTTGCGTGATGGCGGGGGGGCATGCCGTCTCTTTGAAGACTAGGTTGGGGTTGTCGGGGGCACCCATCCAATTGATGAAGAAATTGCAGCCAGCCAAGAGGTCCGGCTTGTCTTTGAAGACGGTGGCGCACTTGGTGGCAGCGCAGGCCCGGGACGCGGCGTAAGCGAAGCCGTTGGCCTTTTGACAGGCCAGGTAGAAACCGCCGTAGCGCTCGCCCAAGTCGCTCGTGCCCCACTGAGAAGTGCAGGCGTCGAAGTCGCCGACGCCGCCGCCGGGGATGAGCAAGTCGAACTGAGTGCCGTCAATACCGCCGGTGTTGATTGCTTGCACAATCATGGTCTTGCCCTTCAGCGACTGCGAGCCCGGGTCGTTGCTGGCCGAGTGCGAGGTGCCGGGGAACTCGATTTGGTAACACTTGCCGCAGTAGTCGCCACCCATGTTCACGGCCGCAAAACCGTAGGCCAGGCTGTCGCTCACCGCCCACGGCCCGAAGTCTTGGCACATGTACGCGCCGCTTTGATTGCCCTCGCAGGCGTTCTGGGTGTCGAAGGTGCCGCCGAGGCTTTGGTCGCTCTTGTTGCAGCTGTGCACGGGCGTGCTGCCGCCCGGCACGTTGCCCTGCCAGCCGCAGGCCGGCTTGCAACAGTCCCAGTAGCGGCTGGCCCAACCTTGCTTGCCGTCTTGAATGGCCGGTGGCTGCCCACCGCCGCCGCCGTAGCCTCCGCTGCTCGCTCCCCCCGACCCCGCGCCACCAGAACCGGTTCCCGCATCAACACTGGAACACTTGCCACACGTTTTCTTGCAAGACTCTCCAATCCAGCTCTCGGAACACCAGTCGAACTCGAGCGCGTGGGCGCAGGTGTCGCCGTTGTTGGGCGGCAGGTCAGTGCAGGGCTGCACCGGCAAGCTTCCGCCGTTGCCGCCGCCCGTGCTGCTGGAGCCAGCCTGCGCGAGCACGCCGCCGCTCGCGTTGGCACCTGCGGAGCCGAGGTTGCTGGAGCCAGCTTGGCCGACCGAGCTCGCCCCCGCCAGGGGATTGCCGGGCCCGCCAGGACCGATGCCCTGGCTACCCGCGGCGGCCGAGTCGGGCGGCTGCGAAGCGTCGCTGGCCGTGCACGAGCTGAGCGCGCCCGTCAGGCTGATGAAGGAGGAACCAACGAGACCGAGCTGAATGAGTCGCGTGAGCTTCAAGATAACTCTTGGGTATCATCGGCCCGGCCTTCGGGCGAGCCCGATTGCGCGAAAAACTCGCTAGTTTTGGCAGATTGCCGCAATTCTCCGCCCTGACGATAACCAAGCGTCTTGTCGAACTGGAACCGGTACCAGTGCGCTAGCCCCGCAGGTAGCGTGTCTCGGGATTTTCACGGCGCCAGAGCACGAAGTCCATGAAGTAGTGGTGCAGGTTCACGACCGCGAACAGCGCGGCAAAGTACGGCGTCGGACCGAGGTCGGAAAAGCGAGCGCCGCGTGGGTCGACCAGCGCGGCGTCGAGCGCCGACGGCAGCAGGTGAAACAGCACGAGCCCCAGCGCCACTGCGCTGGCCGCCCAAGCGCCGACCACGACTGCTGCCGGGCGCCCAAAGCTCGGCGGACCTTCGTGGGCGCTGGCCTGATTGTGTTTCAAAAGCCAAACGAAGAACAGGTACTGCACCGAGTGCAGCGCCGGAATCAGGTACATGAAGAGCGGGTCGAGCCCGCTGTACACGGTCCAAAGCCACACGGAGCACAAGAAACCCACCAGCGGCCCGAGCGGCGGCTTTCCCTCGCGGCGCC
>JAYUYU010000728.1:0-22603 GCA_043752365.1 Myxococcales bacterium
CGCCGGCTGATCGCCGCCACGCTGCTGCGCGCCGAGCCCACGGTTGGCGCGCGGGCCCTGCGGGCATTGTCGCTCGTCGAACGGCCTTCCGGCGCGGAGGGCGAAGGCGAATCGCCCCAGCTGGCGCAGCTGCATTTTCAGCGCGTGCTCGGGCAGGTGCCGGCTCAGGTGCTCGACCAATGGGCGGCCCGCAGCGCCGACCGAGCTCGGTTGTTGCTGCTCTTTATCGTCGTCGCCGCTGGCGCCGCGCTGGCGTTCGATCCGGCGCGCGTGCTCGAGGGGCTAAACGTAATGGTGGCGCGAGGCGAGAGGGCCCCGGTGCCGATGCCGTGGCTCAACTCGCTGAGCGTGGAGGCGCAGCCCCCCGCCTACCTTCGGGGTGATGCGCACCCGCTCTTCCCAGAGGGAGTCGTGCACGAGCCTGCCGGAAGTCTGCTGGTGTTTCAGGGTGTGCCCGAGCGTGAAGGACGCAAGCTGGTGCTGGTCGGGGATGGGCGTGAGGTGCCGTTCGTCAGTGACGGCGCCGGTAGGATGGTGGCGCGCTGGCAGCTGTCGCGCGCGGTACAGCTCCAGGTCGCGGCGCGCTTCGGCAACGTGCTGATCACCGAGCCAGACACGCTTTCGGTAAAGTCCATCGCGGACGAAGCGCCCGAGGTCGAGCTGGAAGACGCGCCCAAGACCGTGCTGTTGAAGGATCTGCAATCCCTCGAGCTGCGCTACTCCATGCGCGACGATCATGGCTTGCGCGAGGTCGCGCTGGTGCTGCGCTCCGCCGGGCGTGAAAGCCGAAAAACGCTGGAACGCCTCGACGGCGAAGCCAAGCAGCATACCGGCGCCCAAGCGCTCTCGCCGCGCGACGCTTTGCTGCGCCGCAGCTTCTTGCCCGTCGAAGTCACGATCGAAGCGCGCGACAACGACGGCGTCGCGGGCGCCAAGTGGGGCGCGAGCCGCATCATCACGGTCGTGCCGCCTGGCATCGGCGAAGCCGAGGCTGCGCGCTACGCGGCCTTGAAAGAGTCGCGCGCCGCCTTGATTCGAGCCTACGCCCAGGCGCAGCGGGAAGCAGACGCGGCCAGCAAGAAGGACGCGGTAAGCGTGCCGGCCGACGTGTTGCGCAAGGGCCAAGCCGAGCAGGTGAAGGCCGCGCTCGAACCGCTGCGCCGTTTCGTCGAGGCAAGCTACGCGGGGGCGCCTGTGCCGAAGCCGCTCAAGGCTTTTTTGCAGGGCCAAGCGCGCGCGCTCGAGCGACCGGCGCCCACGCGTGAGACGTACCTGCGCCGCTTGGAAGACGTGCTGTTGGCGGTCGACGCCGCGCTACGCGCTACCGGCAATCACGACGCCGAAGGCGTCGCCAAGCGACTGGGAGACGTGGCGGACGAAGTCGCCGACGGCTGCAAGCTCGGGCTCGACGCCGAGAAGCGCGCGGCTTCGGCGCGGCGCTTGGCCACCGCACTGCCGGTGCTGGCCAACGGCGCCGACGCGCTTGCCACGCTCAGCGAGCTGGGCGCCGATCTCGGCCTTGTGGCCCAGGGCGAGCTGCGGCGTATTCAGCGCGGCTTGGCCGCGAAAAGTTACACCGAAGCCGAGCTGGCGGCGCGGCACTTGGCGGCTCGCCTGAGGCGCCCCAAGCCTTCTTTCAGTTCCGCCGGGGAGGGTGGAGGCGTGGAGTCGGGCGGGCAGGGCGGCCGTGGCGGGGCGAAGCAGCCAGGCGAAGCCTCGCAGGCCCACCAGCAGTTCGAGGAGCTGATGCGCGAGCTCCAGCAGCTGGCGCAGGAGCACGCCGGCGAAATCAGCGCGGTCGAGCGGGCCCTCGAATCTGCCGAGCAAGCCGAGCAAGATCCCGAGGTGCAGCGCGAAGCCAAGGAGCGCGCCGACGCGCTGCGCCGCGCGTTCGAGGGGCTGCCGGACTACGCCCCTGGCCAATCCAAGTCCGACCAGGCGGCGGCGCTGGCGCGCGAACACGGCCGCGCCATGGCCGAGAGCCTGTCGCGGCTGTCGTTGAAGGACGCCAAGCAGAGTGCCGACAGCGCCAAGCAGCAAATGAGCTCAGCCAAGCAGCGCAGCCAGGGCAGCACTGTGTCGCCCGAGGCGTTGGACCAAGCCGAGCAAGAGCTGAGCCGCCAGAGCGCCTGGGTCGAGGATCTACTTCGCAAAGCTCACGAGCGCGAGAGCGAGCGCGCTAAAGAAGCGCTCGAGCGCTCGGGCAAGCGTGAGCAGGAAATGGCCGAGCGCGCGCAGAACATCTCCGGCCGCGGCAGCCACGGCGAGGCTGCCCTACCCGGTGAGGTGGCGCAGTCGCTCGACCGCGCCGAGGGTTTGATGCGCGAAGCCGCGCAAGAGCTGGGCAACGGCCATGGCGGGCGTGCGCTGGAGCTGCAGCGTGAGGCCCAGCGCTTGCTCGAGCAGCAGGATGACGACAACGGCAACGGCAAGGGCGACGAGCCCAAGGACGAGCCCAAGGACGACCCGCAAGACTCGAAGGGCGAGCGCGACAAGGATCACGCGGATATGCGCCAAGACGCCGGCGTGCCTGGTCGCGACAAGAACCAAAAAGCCGAGGCCTTTCGCAAGCGCGTGCTGGAAGGCTTGGCGCGCGACAAGGGCGGGCGCTTGGGACCAGCCGTGAAGCGCTACACCGAAGGCTTGCTGAAATGAGGCGCCTGCTGCTGGTGTTGGTAGCCCTGTGTCTGTTGCTGGGCGCGCCGGCCCGGGCTGCGCTGTTCGGCGCCGGCGATTTGCGCGCTCTGTCCGACGCCATCACCGAAATCGATTTGGGTCGCGCGCAAAAGCTCGCGGCCAAGATCGACTCCGAGACGCCGCAGTTCTTGCTCGAGCGCGGGCGCCTGTTGCTTTACCTGGGTGACTGCGTCGGGGCGGCAACCGTTTTCTCCAACCCGGTCACGACCGAGTCCAAGGACGGCGCGCAGCTGGCGCAATACGCCCGAACCTGCGCGCACGCGACGGCCGCTGGCTTCGTCGTCGAGGACAAAGCGCGCGGCATTTGGCTGCGGATGCAGGACGATGCCGATCGCGTGTTCGCGCCGTTCGTCTTTCGGGTCGCGGCCCAAGCGCGCGACCGCATCGGCGCGGAGCTGGGGGTCGACTTGCCGCGTCCGCTGCGCATCGACATGGTGCGCGATCTCTTTTCCCTGTCCGCGGTCACTGGGCTGCCGCTCGAAAGCGCGGAGACGACCGGCACGCTGGCGGTCGCGCGCTTCGGCCGCATCATCATCCTTTCGCCCCAAGCCCCTCGCTCCGGCTACCATTGGGAGGATACGCTCGCCCACGAGCTGACCCACTTACTCGTCACGCGGGCCACGCGCGACCGCGCCCCACTGTGGCTGCAAGAAGGCGTCGCCAAGCGAGAAGAGACGCGCTGGCGCGAGCCGCGGCCGTTCGACCCCAAAGATTGGGCCGAGCAGACGGCAGCCCGCGCGCTGCGACGCGGTCGTCAGGTCGGCATCGATAAGCTCGGGCCTTCTATCGCCATGTTGCCTACGCCCGAGGCCGCCTCCACCGCGTACGCGGAGGTGCAAAGCTTCATGAGCTACTTCATCCGCGAGCAAGGCGAGCCGGCGCTGCGGCTGCTGTTCACGGATCTCAAGGGTTTGGCGACCGATGATCCGAACTCGGCGCTGCGTAGCGTGTCTGGTTACGACCTTGCGGCGTGGAACCTGCGCTGGCAAAAGAGCTTGCAGGAGTCGTCGTTCGGTCAAACTGAGACTGAGCCCAGCGCGCCCTTGCCGCGAGGCTTTGACCCCCGCGACCTGGCGCGCCGCGCTCGCCTCGGCGACCTGCTGCTAGGCAGCGGCTACGGAACCGAGGCCGCGCTCACGCTTGCACCCGGCGTATCGGGTAGGGAGCCGGTGTATCGCGCTCGCGTCGCGCGCGCCGAGCTGGCGCGGCACGCCCCCGAGCAGGCGGCCGAGCGGCTTGGGGTCGAAACGGAAATTGACGGCGTATATGGACCCTGGTTCGCCCTGCGCGGCCGCCTGCTCGAAAAAACCGACGCTAATGCGGCCACTCGAGCGTTCGAGCTAGGCCTGGCGTCCGACCCGCTGGCGGAAGAGGTCGCCTGCCGAGGCAGATTTCGCGTCGGAACCGAGCCAGATGAGCCAGGCGATGCAGGGCTTCCGGCCTCTCCGGATTGGGCGGCTTTGTGCGAAGCCGCACGAAGGCTCCCACGAGATTGACCAGCGGCCTCGGGTAGCCCTACGATGGGCGGTCGAATTCCGCGAAGTTCAACGGATTTTTGGTGAGCCTCAGTACATTCGCCGCCGCCCAGATCCTGCGTGCATTGCCGCGCGTCCACCTCAGCCGGGCCGTCGGTCGCCTGTGCGAGCAGCCGATTCCAAGCGGCCTCGCACGTGCGGTCGAACGAGCCTACTGCCGTGCCTATGAAGTGAACATGGACGAAGCGGAGGGCCACCTCGGCTCGTACCCTAGCTTCGACGCGTTCTTCACTCGGCCGCTCAAGAAGGGAGCGAGGCGCATCAGCGCCGACCCGGTGGTGAGCCCTTCGGACGGCAAGCTGTCGTGCCTCGGTCGTATCGACACGGGCTCGCAGATTCACGTGAAAGGGCAGCTGTACGAGGCGGCCGAGCTGATCGGCGACGAGCAAGACGCGCGTCGCTACTCGGGCGGGCAATTCGCTGTCGTTTACCTGGCGCCCGGCGACTACCACCGCGTGCATTCGCCGGTCGAAGGCCAGGTCACGCTACTGCGCGGCATCCCCGGCGACTTGTTTCCGGTCAACAGCATCGGCGAGCGTTACGTGCCGCAGCTGTTCGTGCGCAACAACCGCGTCGCGATCGTCATCGACACCGAAAAGCTCGGCCGCGTCACGGTCGTGATGGTCGGCGCGACCATTGTCGGGCGCATCAGCGTGAGCGCGCTGCCGGGGCTACCCGCGGTGCCTCCCGGCCTGCAGGTTATCGAGCCTGGCTTCGTCGTCGCGAAGGGCGACGAGATTGGCATGTTTCACTTGGGTTCCACCGCCGTGGTGTTGTTCGAGCCGGGGCTGACGTTGACGCGGGCGACGGGGGTCGTGCGCATGGGACAATCGTTGGTTTCGGAATCATGAGCGAGGCTTCGGACGACGCGCAGCTGCCGACCCACGAAGAGGTCGTTCCGCCCGCGGCCGTGGACGCGCCGTCCGATGCGGACGACGTCGAGGTCCTGGCTCAGGCATCGGAGCCTGCGCCGACGCCGCGGCACGACTCGGTCTCGCCAATGTCGCGCAAGTTGGCTCCGCCACCCAAGCCCAAGCGAGACTCGAATCAGCCGGGCTCCATCCCTCCGCCTGCCAGCGAGATGGCGCTGCAGGTTGGTTCGCTCAAGGCACCGAGCCCGCCCTCCATTTCCTTCCAAGACGCTTCGGCGTCGTCGCGTGACGTAGTTGCGGCAGCGCTGATCGGCAGTGACTCGCTGCGCGCCATCGGTGAAGCGCTCGCCAACGACGCAGGCGCCTTCAGCGCCAGTGAACAACCTACGGGCAGCCGTCCGCCCGTGCCGCGACCCAGCTCCAAGCCTCCGTTGCAGGCCGTCGCCGAGCCCACGTCCACGGCGTCGCCCGAGACTCGCCCTTCGCAGGAGCTGCAGCGCGCGCCGAGCGAGCCCCCGCAAGCGCGCGACAAAGTGCCCACCGTTCCGGACGAGGCACCGGCGTCGGTCGCCGCCACCGCCCCCAAGTCGGGGTCGATTTTCGCTCAACGCATCATCGCGGTCGGCACGCATTCCGACCGCCCGCCGCCCCGCGCTTCCTCGCCGCCGCCTGCCGCGGTGCCACCGCCAGCGCCGCGCGTCGATCTCGACAGCACGCTCGAGGCTGCCCCCGAGCCCGCCAAGCCTCCCAGTGTTCCGCCGCTGCCAGCCCTGATTGCCGCTAGCATCGCCGCCATCGACCCCCCGCTCGACGAGGGGCCGCCCGAGATCCCAATCACGACGGATTTCGACGACGACACGCCGACGCGACCGTCCGCGTCGCCGGCGCCGCTCGACGCGCCGGCTCCGGAGCCGGTGGCTGCAGCTCCTTCGATTCCCGATGAGCCCGCGCCTGCTCCGCCGGTTTTTGCAGCCGCCGAAGCGGAGGCGCTGGCGCGCGAAGAGGCTGGGCCCGACTCGGCCGATCGCATTCAGGTCGAAGAGCTGTCGCGCGAAGACTCGCCATCTATTCCGCCGGAAGGGCTCACGGCGGCCATGCCCCCGCCGGCGCCGTCTGGCCGCCCCGAAGCCAAGCCTCAGCCTCCTCCGCCACCCAAGCGCGCACCGGCTTCCCCAGAGCCTGCTGCCGCTACCGTCGCGGCGCCCGCGCGCGAAGAAGTAGTCTCGCCCGAGACTGAAAAGAAGAAGGCCAAACAGAAGCGTCCTTGGTGGGAGGAGCTCTTCAGCGAAGACTTCGTGCGCGCGAACTGGAAGGTCAGCGACGAGCAGATCAAGCGCGAAGTGACGTTCGTCGAAGAGAGCCTGGGGGTAGCCCCTGGTGGCGTGGTGCTCGATCTAGGCTGCGGCTCCGGTCAGCACGCGGTCGAGCTAGCCAGCCGTGGCTACGGCGTGGTCGGGTACGACCTGTCGCTCTACCAGTTGGCGCTGGCGGCCGACATTGCGCAGGAGCGTTCGCAGAAGATCAATTTCCTTCAAGGCGACATGCGCGAGATGGCCTTCGAGGAGATGTTCGACGGCATTTTCTGCTGGAATACGAGCTTCGGCTACTTCGAGGAAGATAAGAATTTCTCGGTGGCCGAGCGAGCGTTCCGAGCCCTGCGCCCGGGCGGCATGTTCCTGGTCGACGTCATCAACCGCGACTTCGTGGCCGCACACACGCCCAGCTCGGTGTGGTTCGAGGGTGATTCGTGCGTGTGTATGGACGACGCCGTCATCGACTACTTCACTAGCCGGCTGCGCGTTAAGCGCTCGGTCATTTTGGACGACGGCCGCACGCGCGAGTGCACCTACTCAGTTCGCCTGTACTCGTTCCACGAGCTAGGCAAACTGCTGCACGAGGTCGGCTTCCGCGTCACCGAAGTGAGCGGCCACCCCTCGACGCCCGGCGTCTTCCTCGGCCAAGCCTCACCCCGCATCTTGATGCTGGCGCAACGTCCCTGACCGGCCCCGTACGTCTCCCTGATTTTTTACAGGGAGATCGGGAGATCGGGAGTCGTGCGAGCCCTGAATTTGGGGGCGCCGCATCGCTGCGACGCTTGCGTTGTAATGTGGCGAGCCGTAACCGCTCGAGGAAGGCGCGACGCAAGAGACGTGACGATGCTGGCGCCCAACCTGCTCGCTCGCACGACTCCCGGTCTCCCGATCTCCCTGTGAATCTGGGAGCTGCTCGTCGTCGTGGCTACTTCGCGAGCTCGGCTAGCGCTGCCGTTACGGCGTCGGGCGTGAGTTGGCCGCTGCGCCAGGGGGGCATGAGTTTGGCGGAGTCTGCGGGCTCTTGGATGCGCGTGGCGGCGACGGCTTTCTCGTCCGCGCTCATCGAGTCGAGCTGGAGCACGTTGAAGTTGCTGCGCCCAATCTCCGGGTCGGCGCGGCCGTCGTGACAGCGCGCGCACATTTGCACGAGCACGCTCTTGCCGTCGGCGCCGGCTTTGGGCACGAAGCTCAGCTTCTCCATGGCGTCTTGCGAGAAGACGTCGCGTAGGTCGAGCAGGCTTTCGCGCCCGGCCACGCCTGTCACGACGTTTTTGTAGGCCGCACCGGCGGCCACGCGCTTCGCTTCGTCGGTCACGTCCACGCGCGGGTAGGGCACCGTGATGGCTTTGCCCTCGGTAGCCAGCGTCCACTGCGCCAGCCAGGTGGGGCTAGGCTCGCCCGCTTTGGCCTCCGCTTCGATGCGCGGATCGAAGGCGTTCGGCTGGTCACCGTCGCCTTGCGCGCGAATCAGCGCTTCTAGCTGTGCTCCGCTGCCCTCGTCCAAGGCATTTTGAATGGTCGCGATCGGCACGCCGCCGTACTGCTGATCGACGCCGTGCACGTCCTGGAACTGCGCCGCCAAAACTCGATCGGAGTCGGTGCGTTGCACGAAGCGCTGTGGGAACCAGTGCAGCCACGGGCTGGCCAGCTCCT
This sequence comes from Myxococcales bacterium, assembly GCA_043752365.1. Taxonomy (GTDB): domain Bacteria; phylum Myxococcota_A; class Polyangia; order Polyangiales; family Polyangiaceae; genus PMG-095. The sequence continues at coordinate 8,071 of JAYUYU010000728.1, forward strand.
GCATGCGTAGCATCTTCTTCGTGCCGAAACCGCCGGGGCGATGGCACGTCAGGCAATCGACCGATGTGTTCTCGAGATCGGTCTCGGGGTAGATGCTGTAAGCGGTCCAGTTGTGCTCGATCTCCTCGGTGAGCCGGCTCGCGAGATCGCACGTGCCCTGGTAGTCGCAGTCTTGCTCGAAGGTGAACAGGTAAAAGTTGGGCTCGCCCGAGACGGAATCCCGGCTGGTGACTTCGGCGAAGGGCTCGCCGCGCACGAAGCTCACGATCACGAAGTCGTCTTTCGGCTCCAAGGTGGGCGCGACGCGCGGAAAGACGATGATGCGAGGATTTATCGCCGACACGCTCTTTGCCACCAAGGATGTCGAGTTGCCGGTCAAGGCAAACGCCCGGTCTCGATCGAGCCCGACCAGGCGCAGCAGGCTGGCGAGGTCCGGAATGTCGGGGCGCACGTCAGCGCAAATGCGCTTGAAGAAAGCGTCGTTGCGCGGCATGCCGCACAAGCGTTCGTACTGCTTTTCGCGCGACGGCAAGATGCCCAGCTCCGCGTCGGCATTCATGACAGCGGGCAAGTCCGCCCAGCTCGGCGCGGGCGTGATTGCGCCGCTGCCTCCGGTCGCCCCGCCGCTGCCTGCCACCGCGCCCGCGCCCGCCGCGCCAGCCGTGCCGCTCGTGGCAGGCGTTGCTTGCTGCTCGGCGGGCGAGCCACAAGCGACGGCTCCGAAAGCCAAGGCCAGCGCTAGCAGGTGCTTCATGTAGCGGCTCCGCGCGCCTGCGCGCCGCGACGTCGGCGGCCGTACCAAAACAACAGCGGGGCCAATGCGAGCCACGACGCTGATTCGGGTGTTGGGCGGCCGCTCAGCACGCAGCTAGCGTCTTTGCGCTTGCTAGAACCCGTGGAGCCGCCGCTACCTCCGGCTGGCAGCATGCTCGAGCCACCGCTGAGGCCGCCGCCCATGCCCGCTGCGCCGCCGTCGTTCGGCAGGGCGGGCTCGAACGGCAGGCGTCGCACTTCTTGATCGCCGTCCAGCTGCTGTAAGAACGCTACGAGCTGGTCGACTTGTGGCTCACTCAGCGAGCTCACGAAGCCGTGCTGATCATTCGGATTCGCGCTTACGAGCACGTCGCGCAGCGTCGGCGCCGCGCCGTCGTGGAGGTACGGTGCGGTCTCCCAGACGCCCAACAAGGAAGGCGTATCGAGCCCCAACAGCGGCATGCCGCCGCGCGTGCCCGAGCTAGGCTTGAGCGTGCCCACGTCGTGAACTCGGCCTTTGACGCTGTCGGTGAAGTCGGCCCCGGAGTGGCAGAAGTCGCAGCCGAGCTTGCCGAAAAGCGCCTTGCCGGCCTCGGCATCGGCCGTCAAAGTGCCGTCGGCGTTGCGGAAGGGGCTCGGGCTCGCGTGATCGAGCGTTGCCAGGTAGGTGGCCACCGCGTCGAGCTCGATGCTCAAGCCTTGCTTCGAATCGCCCAGCGCTTCAGCGCGCGTGCCTTCGGCCAGCACGTCGTCGGCGATGAAGCCGTGACCCTGGAACAACTCTCGAATTTCCGACTCCAAGTCTTGCACTTCGTCGAAGGCACCGCTCCACAGCAGGTTGCCTTGCCCACCGCCCCGCCGGCCGCGTAGCGAGATGGTGTTGCGCAGGCCTTCGCCGCGGCTCGTAAAGTCGTAGACCTGGCCGTCGTCGCCGCCGTCGAAATGGCAGGTGCTGCAGGTGAGGTAGCCCTGCACTGTCATGCGCCCATCCGCGGAGTTGTTGAAAATCTGCTTGCCCAGCAGCACGTCGGCCGGCAGCTTTTCGGTCGCGACCACCGGAATGTCGGTCACCTTCACCGAGCGAATGTCCGATGAATCGAGCACGGTGCTAACGTCGAAGACGACGATGCTGCGCTCGAGCGAGCCTTGCACGAACAGCCGATTCATCGGCCCCAGCACGCTGCCGCGCGGCGCGAGCCCGGCTCCGGTTAGCGCGGTAACGAAGCCTTTCGTGTAGGCGTCGCGCACTTCCACCATGTTCGAGCCGGTGACGGTGACGAACACGTAGTCGCCGAGCGGACTGAACTCCGCGTACGTCGGCAAGTTGCGATCGTCCAAATCGATGCGACTGGTCAGCGACTCGGTCGTGCCGGACAGGTCCAACACGGAGATCATCGGCCGAACCGTGTTGTCTTGACTGAGGCTGAGGGTGTCGCGTACGGGGCCGCGAAAAATGTTGTCCTTTTTGCCCGATACCCAAGCCTCGCGCCCGTCGGGGCTGAGCCCCACGGAGAACAAGGAATTGGGCAGCCCTCGGCCCTTCTGGTCGCTGTCCAGGGTGGTGGTGTCGGGGGCCAGCTGAAAGCGATTGGTCACCGTGAGCGTGGGCCCATCGACCTCGATCACCTCGCCGCCGGTGGCGGGCGAGACGAAGCGGGTTACGAATACGCGCGTGCCGTCGGCCGACACGGACACACCGCGCGGCGTCGGTCCGAGCGCGACTTCGCCCAGTACTTCTCCGCTGCTTGGGTCGAGCTTGAGCAGCAAGCCTCGCGCCATCAAGGTCACGTAGGCCGCGTCGCCCATGGGGCTCATGGCCAAGCCAATTGGCTGTGAGGCGTAGGGCAAACGAAAGCCCCGCTCGATTTGGAAGGTGTCCGGGTCGACGACTGCGATGGCGTAGTCGTCGCGATGTAGCACCCACAGCTTGCCGTCCGGCGCCAGCGCCAGCGCCTCGGGGTCGCGATACACGGGCAGCTCAGCCACTTTCATCAGCGTCATCGGGTCGACTGAGCTGATGCTGTCGTTGTCCTGGTTGACGTTGTAGATGCGACCCCGCGCCGTGTCGTACACGATAGGGGTCGACGCCGTCGGCCGCTTCTCGGTCACCGGGTAGTGGACGACGTGTGTCCACGTCTCGCCAGCGAACGAGGCCGAGTCGTCCTTGGCCGTGACCGCTACCGTGTAGTGCCCCGGCTTGGCGTAGACGTGGGCGACCTCGGTCTGGTCGACCGCGAACTCGGTCATCGTGTCGTCGCCGAAGCTCCAGCGATACTGAACGGCGCCCACACTGTCGATGACGCTGGCCTTGAACTCGAAGCTGTCCCCCACCAGCGAGGACTCGGCTTTGGCGACCTGCAGCGTGATGGCAAAAGCCGGCGCCGGCGCCCAGAACGCTGCGGCCAGGACGGCGCTACCGAGGAGCTTGGCTGCTGGCACCGTCCGCATAGTTTGTCCGACAGATTGGGGGCGCGCCACGCCCAAACTCCAAACCTACTTGGCGGTGGTGAACGTCGACTTGAAATCTTCGGCGAGAGCGTTTTGCACCAGATCGGTGATGCCGCCCTTGGGCAAAACGACCTCGTACGTCGTGGCGGGCTTCAGGTTCTCGGCCGGCGAGAAGTTGAGCACCCCCATGCGCAGGCCCCACACGCCCTTGATGGGCTCGCCACCCAGGGGGCGAACGATGAAGCTGGCGTCGTTGACGGTGGCGAGCTCGATGTTGTCGGTGAAAGAGATGCCGATGCGGCTCTTGACCGAGCGCGCTGTCTCTTTGTCCTTCGGAATGATGGTGTCGACGACCGGCGGCGTGGTGTCCGGATCCTTCGAGTGCACGCCGATGACAGACCCAGCGTACGGCAGCTCGTCGTCACCCATCACCAGCAGACTGCCGATAGCGAGCGTGAACTGGTCGTCGTTCTTTCCGTCCATCAGGTCCGCGTTGCCGTCGGTGTCCAGGCGGCCCCAAACGCGACCCTTGATGGTCATGCCCTTCGCCGGATCGCTCACGTCGATCTTCGAGGCGCCGCCGTTGGGGCGCAAGTGACCCAGGAACATGATGTTGTCCGAGAAGCTCATGTACTCACTGTCGGCCGTCTCGAGCGAGCCGATCGGCGCGTTCGCCAAACCGATGTTGGTCGGGTCGGTCAACACGTCCCAGGCGCGCAGCGGCATCTGCAAGAACACGAAGCGCCGGTAAAACATGCCGATGTAGCTCTTCTCGGGCTTGATCGAGTGCAGGTAAACGGGGTTCACCGGATCGCTGATGTCCATGGTCGCGATGCCGCCGCTTTCCTTGGGCGTCGTGATGACCAATATGTTGCCGATGGCGTCGAGTGGGCCTGCGCTTACGGTGCCGAACGCGGAGGTGGGGATGCGCTTGATGACCGTGACGTTGAGCGGATCGTGCGCGTCGAGGATGAACAGGCCTTGGTCGGTGCCGCCCACGTAAATGTGATTGCCCTGCCAAGAAAGGCCCCAAACCGCGGCGGTGAAATCACCGTAGGCGATGCCCTCGAGCAAGACCTGCTTGACGTGCTTGACGCTCTTTTGGTCCGTCACGTCCCAGATGTCCACGCCGCGACCACCCGTGGTGACGAGGTAGTATTTGTCGCCGTATTTGGCGAGCCCCGTCGTGTGCGACTCCGCTTCGCCCTCTTTCTTGGGGCCGCCGACCGGGTTACGGTTGGGCGTCAAGAACTCCGATATTTGTGCCGGCTTCTTCGGATCCTTGAGATCGTAGAACCAGAACTCCTCGTTGCCCATCACGCCGAGGTAGCCGTTGAGCGCGAGGTACTGGCCCAGGTGGTGCCCTGCGAGGAACGTCGTCGATACGAGGTCCTTCGCGTACTGGTCCCTCGGCACGTTGACCATGGTGGGGTCGCTCGGCGTATTGGGGAGCTGCCCTTCCGGTCGGGTGAAGCCCACTGGGGCGGAGCCGCCCGAGCCGCCGCTGCCCGCCGTAGCTTGGCTGCCTGCTGCGCCGCCAGTGCTGCTGCCGGCAGCTGGCGAGCCGCCGCCTGCCATGCCGGTGCTCGAACCGCCCGTGGCGCTGGTCGTGCCGGCGGCCGTGCCCGCGGTGTTGGCCATGCCGGCGCTGCCGTTGTTGGGGAGCGTGGTGGCGCCGTCCGAACACGCCGCGAGTATCGCTCCGCAACACACGAAATATCCCGGAAACGCTCGCAAATTGACGGTTCTCATCCCAACTCCTGCTGCAAGGGCAAAGAAGTGCGGCTCGAGAAAACAAGATAGCCGTGGTGAGGGCGTTGTCCAAACAAAATAGAACAAAAGAATCGAAAATCCTGAAAGTAGAATAAAAATTCTACGTCGGTCCATTCCTTCGATTTCAGCCCGGCGGGTGATTCAGCTGCACTTCCATGGACCTTGGCGCGCCGCGCAGCACGTGCGGTGAAGGTGCGATATGCGTTCTCGACGCGGCCCTGTTTCAAGGCTGGCAACTGGCAGCCAACGCTTGGGGCATCCGTTGTTAGTGGCGGTCCGCGTCGATCAGGGTCGTAGACCCGCATCACCGCCGCAGCGACATGCGCGCGTCACTCGCACGCGACCTTCAACCCGCCGCCCTCTTCGCGGCAGGTGCAGCTCGCGCCCAGCACACGAGTCACGCAGGCACAGCTGGGCTTGTCGGCGCACTCGGTCAGCCAGCTGCACGCCCCTCCGCCGCTGGCCTTCTCGTCGCAGTACCAACCTGCTGGGCAGATGCCGCTGCCGCACTTGCTGCAGGTGCCATCGTCGCAGTTGACTCCCCTTGACTTCGAGGCCGTCGACGAGCTCTCGCTCGAAGCCGTGCCGTCGTCGTTTTGCGTTGCCGAGTCCTCGCCCGAACCCTCCCCCGAGTCTTCGGAGTCCTGGGAGCCGTCCGCGGCCGACTTGGGCGACCCGCCAGCCGCGGTACCGCCGCCGCATTGGGGCAGCAGTAAAACCAGGGCCAGGCAGCTCAGGAGCGCGCGCATTCTAGCGTCGGTATACGTCTCGTAGCTCCAGGGGTACAAGAGGCTGGTGGAACTGGCTGATGCCGTGCGGGACCTGCTGCCCGGGCTTGCTTCCAGCGCTCGCGCGGTGGATCGGGCCGCCGGGGCCCGCGACGCCTGGCCGCGCCACCTGATTCAGGATGCGGAAGCCCCCCAAAGTCGGACCACGCCGGCGCTGGTGGTGTGGCCCGAGCACCCGGAGCAAGTCGAGGCGCTGGTCGCGCTAGCGCGCAGCGAGGGCGTTAGCTTGGTGCCGTACGGGGCGGGTAGTGGCGTGTGCGGCGCGGTGCGACCCAACGAGCGCGCGATCGTCGTCGATACCAAGCGACTGACGCGCGTGAACGTGTTGCCCGGCGAGGGCGTCGTCGACGTGCAGGCCGGGGTGTTGGGCATCGACTTGGAGGCGGCGCTGGAGCGTCGAGGCTTCACGGTGGGACATTTTCCGTCGAGCATCCTGTGCTCCACGGTCGGGGGCTGGCTGGCAGCGCGTGGCGCCGGGCAATGCTCGAGCCGGTACGGCAAAGTCGAGGACATGGTGCAGAGCGCCGACTGCGTGCTCGGCACCGGCGAGGCCGTGCGCTTCACGCGGCGCTTTGGTGGGCCCAACCCGCTCGACCTGCTGATCGGGTCCGAGGGCACGCTGGGCGTGATCACGAGCACGCGCCTACGCCTGCATGCGGCGCCGCCTGCGCGAGCCTTCGCTTCATTCCGGCTGCCGAGCTTCGAAGCCGGGGCCGAAGCGATGCGCAGCGTGATGCAGGCCGGGCTGCGTCCCGCCGTGCTGCGCTTGTACGATCCCATCGACTCTTACTTGCTGAGTCGCGGCAAGGTCGCCGACGAGCAGGGCCGCGCTCCGCGCAGCTCCGGCGTGCCTAGCGGATTTTGGCTGCGTGCGGCCTTGGGTTCGCCGCGCGCGTTGAACCGGGCCATCGCGGGCTTCGAGCGCTTCGTCAGTGGTTCGGCGACACTGATCGTGATCTTCGAGGGGCAAGCCGAAGAAACACGGGCCGAGTTGGCGAGCGCGGAAGGCCTGCTGCGCCAGCTGTCGGCCGAAAGCTTGGGCGAAGCTCCGGCGCGCTCGTGGCTCGCACATCGCTATGCGGTCAGCTATCGGCAATCGAAGGTATTTCAGCAGGGTGCCTTCAACGACACGCTGGAAGTGGCGTCGCCGTGGGCGCGGCTGCACACCGTGTACGCCGCGGTGCGCGAAGCCGCCGGCGCACATGCCTTGGTGCTCGCGCATTTGTCCCACGCCTACCCGGATGGCTGCAGCATCTACTTTACGCTGGTCGCGACGCGGGCCGGCGACCCACTGTCGCGCTACGACGCTTTGCTCGATGCGGCGCTCGGGGCCGCGCTTGGGGCAGGCGCGACGCTGAGTCATCACCACGGCGTCGGCAGCAGCAAAGCGCATTGGCTCGACGCCGAGCTGGGCGGCGGGCTTGCCACGCTGCGCCGGCTGCGCCTGGCCTGGGATCCGCATCAGCTACTGAATCCGAACACCTTCGAGCCGCTGCGCGAAGCACCGGCCGTGCGCGTGCGCGAAGCTTTGCCCGGTATCGACGCGACCTCCGGCATCGCGACTTTTAGCGGTGAAACGCCACTGCTCGAGCTGGAAAGCGCGGCGCTTGCCAAAGGCTTCAGCTTGGGGTTGGTCGGAGCCGTGCCGTCGCTCACGCTGGCTGCTTTCATCGACGCGGGCTTGCCGGGCCTGCCCGATCCGTTCGCCGACCCGGTGCGCGGTAACGTGTGCGGCGTCGAAGCGCGCGGCCCGGTCGCCAGCTTTCGGTTGCTGGCGGCGCCGCGGCGCGCCACGGGGCCAAACCTGGCGGCGCTGTGCGTTGGAGCGGGCGGCGGGATTGCGCAGGTCGAGCGCGCGTCGTTGGCTTTGGTGCGTTGCGGGGCGGTTGGGGTGAGCGCAAAGCCTGCCGCTTGCCCGCCGCTGTCCGCCGCTGAAAGTATGGCTTGGCAGCGCGTCGTGCAGGCGTTTCAGACGCGCTGACGCCGCCCAGGCTGCCAGCGTATTAGTGGCCCAAGTCGCGGCGAGCTGCCGTGTCATAGCTGCGATGGCAATGGCGAGGTCGCGCGGGAAGGTCGCGCTCGGGTGGGTGCTAGCGTTGACGTGGCTGAGCATGGCGACGGCGACGTCCGCGGCCCCGATTTGCGAAACGCAGACCCAGCGGCCGCTCTCGGACATCGTCGTGCCATTGGGTGATGCCGATAGCCCCGAGTTGCCCCCGACCGCGATCAAGCTGCTGCCCGGCGACAGCCTGCGCTTCGGCGATGAACCGATGTCATTGAGTGAAATTCTGCGCGGGCGACGCACGCGAAACACGAAAAAGACGAACGTTTCGGTGACGCTCGGGGCGTGGGGTGGCGAACGAGCCCTACACCTCGAAAATCTCGACCGCGCTCTCGGGCGTGATGGCTTTGCACCATTGCCGCGCGTCGTCATCGTCGGCGGTATCGACGCCGATTTCACGCTGGGGCGGGCCCGCGTGGGCTTTACGTTCGGTGTGGGCGGCCAAACGACACGCCAGCATGCAAACGGCAAAGAATTGACGACCCGGCTGCCAGAGTGGGCCTTTACGGCTGGTTTCGACGTCCTGCGCTACCAGCAGCTGCACGTGTTTCTCTCGACCGGTATCGGAGTGGCAACTCTCTACGTCGACCGACCCGCGGGCTCGAGCGTATTTCCGGACGTGCGTGCCGGCGAAGGAGATGCAGTCCAATTCGTCGCGTTAGAGGCGCCGGTGGACGTCGGGGCCGAGTACTTCGTGCCCTTCGGCCGCGCAAGCCCGTCCGAGAAATGGCTGCTGCAGTTTGGGGTTCGCTTGGGCTGGCAGGCGCAGCTCGGCTCGGGCTCCTGGCAAACCGCGGCCAAGGAAGGCCGCGAGATTACTGGCCCAGGCGTAGACTTGTCCGGTCCGCGCGCGCGGCTGATATTCGGAATTGGTGCGCAAAATGGCTGGTAATCGCTAGCGACCGCGCAGGCGCGACAGGGCTCGCCGATCCGATTTCGTCGGGCGGCCCGCGCCCCGCTCACGCACCGCCACGCGCTCCTCTTTCGGCGGCGGTGGGGGCGAATGATCTTCGTACAGCAGCTGGGCGAGCGCCGCCGACAGGCGCTTTTCGGCTAGCCCTTTGACGAGGAACACGAGCGTGCCGCGCGGCGCGAACGCGCGCACCTCGTCCCCAATTTTGACGAAGTGGCTCGGTTTGGCGTGCACCTCGTTGATGCGCACGTGCCCAGCGTCGCAGGCCGCCTGCGCCAACGTGCGAGACTTGAAGACGCGCGTCGCCGTGAGCCAGCGATCGATGCGGATTTGGTCGGCGGCGGTGCCCATGGGCCGGCTCGACTTAAGCATGTCTTGCGCGGCGTTCAAGCGCGTCGAGTACGGCATCGGAACCGCGGCTGGGCGGCGTCGTGCGGCTCGAGATTTTTTCACAGGGAGATCGGGAGATCAGGAGTCGTGCGAGCGTGAATTTGGGGGCGCAGCGCTGATAGGGCAAGTGCGTCGATTCGCTAGGTGCGTATCGCTTTGTACGGCGTGAGAACTTGGCGGCGCCCTTGCGCATGGGTTCGGCGCCCAAGAAAACTCGCACGACTCCCGAACTTACGCGCGGGGCTCAGCAAACCCGTGCGTTGGCTGCCGGGTCGTGTGAGCATGGCCGGGCGATGAGTTCCGAGGGCCAGCGCCGCGCGGGTCGCATGTTTCGCGGCGGCGTGCTCGTCGTCCCGCTACTGCTGGTCGGGGCGTGGCTGTGGACGCGCTCGGCGCGCACGCCGTCGCGTTTCGACGACGCGCTCGACCGGGCCCTGCTGCCGGTGATGCAGCAAAGCGAAGTGCAGCACAAGCTCGGCGCCGCGACGTCCACCCAAGCGCGCTTGCTCGCGCGAGAGCTCGCCGAACGCAGCGTTCCCTATTTGGGCGCGCGTGACCTGGAGCTGTGGGCGGCGACACGCGCCCGCGTGGCCAGAGGCGCGCGGGCGTCTTGCGCGCACCTTTGGAAAGGCGGTGACGACGCGTTTCTGGGCCCAGCCATCGTCGCGCTCGGCCCCGAAGAGCTGGAAGCCTACGCGCAAATGCTGGCGCGCGCGTTGGCTCTGCGACTCGAGCGCAAACCGCCGCCCGCCGTGTCTACTTCGGCCATCGAGCAAGCCTTCGCTGCCATCGCCGCACAGCTGCCAGCTGACGCACGCCTCGCGTTCGAAGCCGACGCGAAGCGCAAGGACGTCAGCGACGCGCGGGCTTGCGAGCTATTCCTAACGCTGGCAAGCGGCGCCGAAAAGCTCGAGCCCACGCTGCGAGCCGACTTTTACCGAGCCCTGGCCGCCGCGCTCGAAGTGGCGCCCCAGTAGCCTCACGCTGGCGGCGACGACGGGCGGTCCAGAAAATCGGAGCCGATGCCCAGGGTCTCGCCGAGCCGCGACAGCGCGCCTTCGACCGCGGCTTGCTCCTCGTGCGACAGCGAGGCCTTGCCCGAGCGATGCAGGGCATAGCGCAGCGTGGCGGCTTCCAGCGACGAGAGCGCGGCCGTGCGCGTGTAGTTCAGCTCTTCGACCCGATAGCGCAAAAGCACTTGGCCGTCGCTCATCACGCGCTCGCCGACGATTTCGGCGGCCGGTCTGGGCGTACCGGCCAGCTGCCGCAAGATGCCGCGCACGCGCGCGGCGCGGCGCCGAACCCTGGCTGCATCCGGATTTTGGAACAGCGTGAAGAAGCGGTTCCGAGCGAACGTGCGCGGCGCCAAAATAAGGGCCGCGAGCAGCGCGTCCAGCTCGACCTCGGGTTTCACGCGCTGTCCCCGCGTGGGGTTTGGGCCTGCAACAGCGCGGCTTGGTAGTGCGCAACCACCGCGTCCAGCATCTCGGCCAGGTCGCCCTCCATGACGCGGTCCAACTTGTAGAGCGTGAGCCCAATGCGATGGTCCGTCAGGCGGTTCTGCGGAAAGTTGTAGGTGCGGATCTTCTCCGAACGATCACCGCCGCCAACCATGCCGCGGCGCTCGTCGCGCACGGAATCAGCTTGCTTCTGCAGCTCGATGGCCAGCAAGCGGCTGCGCAGCACCTTCATGGCTTTGGCGCGGTTCTTCAGCTGGCTGCGCTCGTCCTGGCACTTTACGATCATGCCCGTAGGCAGATGGGTGATCTGCACGGCGCTGTTGGTCGTGTTCACGCCCTGTCCGCCGGGACCGCCTGAAGCTGCGATATCGACTTTCAGGTCCTTGTCGTCGATCGTGACGTCCACCTCTTCAGCCTCGGGCAGCACGGCGACCGTCGCGGTGGACGTATGAATGCGACCTTGGGCCTCGGTGGCCGGCACGCGCTGCACGCGGTGCACGCCGCCTTCGTACTTGAGGCTGGAGAAGACGCGGTTGCCCGTCACGAGCGCGACGACCTCTTTGATGCCACCGGCAGAGGCGTCGCTGGTGTTCATGATTTCGACGCGCCAGCCGCGTGTTTCGGCGTAGCGTAGGTACATGCGGAACAGATCTCCCGCGAACAAGGCGGCTTCTTCGCCGCCCGTGCCGGCGCGAATTTCGAGCAGGGTATTTCGCTCGTCGTTCGGGTCGCGCGGCAAGAGCTGGACCTGAATCTCGCGCTCCAGCGTCTCGAGTTGGGCGTTTAGCTCGGGCAGCTCGGCCTCGGCTAGCGGCCCCAGCTCTGGATCGGACAACGCTTCTTTGTCGTCGGCAATCTGCTTGTTGAGGTGCGTCCACTTGCCGAACGACTTGACCACCGGCAACAGCTGCGCGCGCTCACGGTTGAGTGTCGTCAGCGCTTGAGGATCAGACAGCGTCTTCGGATCGCACAGCAGCTGTTCGACCTCCGCGAAACGACGTGACAGTGACTCGAGCTTGGCGGCGGGAATCATGCGGCTTGGGCGGGCTCCGCGAGTGCGGCGTAGCTGGGGAACGATGCGTCGTTCTGACGTACGCTGGCTTCGCCCTTCTCCACCCGCAACGTCACCAGCAGCGCCGATAGCGCCACTTCCAGCTGTCGGTCGTCGGGCTCGATGGTCGTGATTTTTTGGACCAAGAAGCCTGGCCACAGCAACAGCGAGAGCGGACCGGTCGAGCAGTACTTGGCCAACACTCGCTGCAGCTCGAAGGTGATGGCGGCGATCAGCGGTAGGAACGGCAGCTTGAGCGCGAAGAACAGCAGGTTGTCGGCCAGCTTGCCCAGGCCTAGCTGCGGCAAGAACGGCCCCAAACAGCTGAAGATCAAGATAGACACCAGCGCGACCATCACGATGAAGGTCGTGCCACAACGCGGGTGAAGCGTGGTGCGGCTGCGGGCGTTCTCGACCGTGAGCTCGGCGCCCGACTCATAGGCGTAAATCGATTTGTGCTCGGCCCCGTGATACTGAAAAACGCGGTAAATCTCGGGCAGCCGGCGAATCAGCAGCATGTAGCCGACCAGAATTACCAGCTTGGCCGACGAAGTCAGCAGCTGAAACAGCGGCGAGCGCACATCCAGGTTCAGGTTGAACAGGCTCGAGGCGCCGGCTGCGAAGGCCTGTGGCAGCGCCACGAACAGCCCGATCGCAAAAACCACGCTCAGAATGCCCATCAAGCCCTTGCCTTTCGGCTCATCCGCCGGCTTCTGGCCGGCGAGCTCGGGCTGGGCCGTCAACAGGTGCAAGACCGGCAAGGCCAACGCCGACAGCAGCGTGGTGACGCGCGGCGCTTTAGCGCGCGCGACCTCTTCCTTCTCTTCTTCTTCCAAGTCGCGCTCGTAGATCTCGGCCGAGAAGCGCAAGGCTTGGCTGCCGAGCTTCAACGCTTCGCCCAGCGCCATTATGCCGCGCACGATGGGCCACGCGCGCACGCCCTTGCGCGCATCCGCCATTGGGCGTTCGCGCACCACCAGCGAACCATCGCGCCGCCGCACCACGGCCGAGAAAGCATGGGGCGAGCGCATCATCACGCCCTCCAGCAGGGCCTGCCCACCAATGTACGGTCTCGCGACTCCGTCCGGACCCATCACGGCAGGCTGGTTCGACATCTCTTCCTTACTATAGCCACTGCCTACGTTGCTGTCCGGGCGAGAGAACAGGAAGGCCGGAAGGTTTTTGTGGCTAGAGAGGCGTAGTTCGACCGTCACACGTCGAGCTACCGACAAGCGTCGGTGGGCGCGACCCTTAGGGCGAAAGAACGGCGGGAGATAGGAAGGGCGAGGGGACGCTGACACGTACCCACCCAACACGACCTTCCCGCCTTCCTATTGATTCGCTCGCTCGCGCCGTTACTTCTTGGCGTCGGCGGCGGCGTCGGCGGCCGCGGCGGCGGCGGCGTCGGCGGCTACGGTAGCGGCGGTATGCGCGGCCGTAACGGCCGCCACGGCAGCGGAAGTGCTACCGGCGTACTTGCGGCGGAAGCGATCGACGCGACCCTGCGTGTCCATGAGGCGGTGCTTGCCCGTGTAGAACGGGTGGCAGGCTGCACAGACATCGACCTGGAGCTCGTTCCGGGTGGAACGGGTCTCGAACTTGTTGCCGCAGGCGCAGCTTACGTTCACGACCTCGTACGTGGGGTGGATGCCGTCTTTCATTTTTCGTTTCTTCCTGCCTCATGCGCAAAATGCGCTGGGGGGCTTGGGGGGCGGCGTTTGTAGCGCCCCCTCCGGCGTTGCACAAGGGCCGGCAAGTAGTGAGGATTGGGGATTGAGGATTGAGCCGAGAAAGAAACCGCGCTCCGGTGAGCTGCTGACTCACTCAATCCCCAATCCTCAATCCTCAATCCTGGATTTATTAATGTTTACAATGCTCTAGCGCGCCGGACGTGCGACCGGTCGAAACTTGACGGCTTCGCTCCTTTCAGCCAGGTTGCAGCCGTGGCTGGCGAAAAGTCGTCTCGGCGGGAAGCGCTAGAGCGAATCGGCCTTACCGGCGCGGTTCTGGGCGCTTCTGCGCTCACCGCGCGGCTGCTCTACGACCAGGGCGGTTTCGGCCTGGCGGCATCGGCCGGCGAACGCCAGGTGCGTGATTTCAGAATCAAGGGCGACCCCAAGCTGCAAATGGCGATCGCCAAGAGCTCGCAGCAGCCCGAAGAGCTAGTGCGCCGCGCAGTCGATGCGCTCGGGGGCATGAAGCGCTTCGTTTCGCGCGGCGACATCGTGGCGGTCAAGCCGAACATCGGCTGGGATCGCATGCCGGTGCACGCGGCGAACACCAACCCGCGCGTCGTGGCCGAGGTCGTCAAGCTGTGCTTCGACGCCGGCGCCAAGCAGGTCGTCGTCACTGACGCTTCGTGCAACGAGCCGAATCGCTGCTTTCAGAAGTCGGGCATTTGGCGCGCTACCTACGCGCTCGGCGCGACGGTCATTTTGCCGGCTGCCCACCGCTTTCGCGAGCTGCGCATGAAGGGCGACGTGCTCGATTTGTGGCCGGTTTACACGCCGCTCGTCAACGCCGACAAGGTGATCAACGTGCCGGTGGCCAAGCACCACAATTTGTCGAAGTACACGGGTGGGATGAAGAATTGGTACGGCATTCTGGGTGGCCGTCGCAATCGCCTGCACCAAAACATCGACGTGTCGATCGCCGACTTGGCGACGTTCATGCGACCCACGCTCACCATCATCGACGCCACACGCGTCTTGCTGCGCAACGGCCCGCAGGGCGGCAACATCGACGATGCGCGCGACATGCACCAAGTCATCGCGAGCCTCGATCAAGTCGCCGCCGACGCATACGGCTGTGGCTTGATCGGCGAGAAGCCCGAGAACGTGAAATACCTGAAGCTCGGCCACGAGCGCGGGATCGGCAACATGAACTGGCGCGAAG
>JAYUYU010000729.1:0-10065 GCA_043752365.1 Myxococcales bacterium
GCGCGAACGCGTCGCGCGCCGTGGTCAGTGTCGTTGCGCCTTGCCTCGAGGCGCTGGCAAGGACGCGTGGCGCGCACGCGCCTCAGGGCGGCGCAACGGGCGTGGCCGTGCAGCCTGGCAGGACGTCGTAGTCGCCGAATAGCACTCGCGGGCGGGTTCACCGGCGCACTGCGTGACGTCCCAGGTGCAGCCGGCATCCTGGCATTGGGTGTCGTACGTGGCTGCGGCGCAGTTGGGACCGCCCGTGCAGGCAAAGTGGCAGGCGTCGTCTTCCGACTCGGCGTGACGAGCGGGGTTCATGGGGTTGACCGGCACCACACAGGCTTCGGGCGAGCGCTGCGCGCACGCCAGCGGACTGCCAGCAAGCTCGACGCGCTCGAGCTGATACAGCACCTGCGAATCTGGTTGCGTTAACGTCAGCCGGTCGCCGCTCACGCAGTAGTGGTAGCTGATCAGAGCGCCACTGCCAGCCAAGGCGATCGTGTTTCCAACGAGCTGCCAGCCAAAACCGTACGGGAAGAACCCGAAGGGCGCGCCCTCTTCGCCACAGGCGCAAAGTCCGCAACCCTTGCCCCGGCAACCACTGTATTCGGCGCACGTCCGATTCTGAGCAGTGCGCTCGTTCAAGCCATGAGGCGCCACGTACCGAGCGGATCCCCGGCACCACGGCAATAACATGGCCGACAAAGGCTGGTCAGCGACCTCGCAGGGTGTTGGTCACGGGCGACCATTGTCAGCCGAGAACCGCGGCACTAGCGTGACGAGCATGGGTGAAGTGCCGGGAGCGCAGCGCGCGGCGGCGATTTCAAGGGCAACCGCCGGCGGACTGCGTTTGAAGGGCCTCGGGACGCGTTTGATTCTGGCGCAGCTGCTGGTGGCGGCGTTGCTGCTCGGCATCGCTTTGCTGTCGCGGGCGCGCTCGCAGGAGGCCGAGGCGCGCGTGATGCGCGTGTATGACGATCGCGTCCTGCCGCTGCACCGGCTGGGACAGCTCGCAAACTCGTTCGCCGTTGATTTCGTCGACACGGTGCACAAGGTCAGCGACAGCTCGCTCGCGCCGAGTGATGGCGCCAAGCGCCTGCAACTCGTTCGCAGCGACGCAAACCGTGTTTGGCAAGTCGCCGAGAGCGTCATGACCGCGCCAGCCGAGCGCCAGCTGCTCGAACAAGCTCGGCCGGTGTTGGCCGAAGCCCTACGCTCACTGGCACAAGCCGAAGCCAAAATGAACGCCGGTGACGCCGCCGGGCTCGCGGCTTGGCGACGCACCGAGCTTTACACCCGCGTCGATCCGCTGACCGCGCGCTTGGTCGGGCAAATCAACACGGCGATGGAATACGCCCACACGGACCTGGTTTCGTTGCAGGCCGATCTGAATCGAACGGCGTTGGAAAGCACACTAGCGCTGGGGTTTGCAGGCCTTTTCGCGATTCTGGCAGGCGTGATCGTCGCCAGTCGCTTCGTTGCGTCGCTGCGGCGCATCGAAAGCGTGGTGCAAGGCGCCGCAGCGGGCGACTTGTCGTTGCGCGTCGCGCTACCGGGTGACGACGAGCTCGCGACCATGGCGGCGCGCATCGACGCGCTCATCAGCTCGATTCAGAAGTCGCAGGCGGAGCTGTCGCAACAGGCGCGCGCGCTGTCCCGCTCCGAGGCCGAGGCCCGCGCCGCCAGCACCGCCAAGTCTGCCTTCCTGGGCAATGTCAGTCATGAGCTGCGCACGCCGCTCAACGTCATTTTGGGGTACACGCAAACGCTCGAGCGCAATCCGGCGCTGCAGAGCAACGTGCGCCACGGCTTGATGCGCATCGGCGAGGCCGGGCGTCACCTGCTCGAGCTAATCGACGACGTGATCGGCGTCGCGCGCTTCGACGTCGGCGCGCTCGTGCTCAAACCCAGCCCCTTCTCGCCCGCGCAGCTGCTGAGCGAGCTGGATCGCATGCTGAACGAGCGAGCGCGCACCAAGGGGGTCGACCTTCGGGTGAGCACGCTGGGCCAAGTGCCGGCCAGCATTGCCACCGACCGCCGCCGGCTGCTGCAAGTACTGTTGAATTTGGCTGGAAACGCCGTGAAGTTCACGCCCAGCGGCAGTGTAGAGGTTTCGATGAGCTGGCAGGACGAACGGCTGCACTTCCGCGTGCAGGATACGGGGCCCGGCATCGCGCCCGCTGAACAGGGCCTTCTGTTTCAACCATTCAGCCAAGCTGAGCTCGGGCGCAAGTCGGGCGAAGGCACCGGCCTTGGCCTGCACATCAGCCGCGAGATTGCACGCGCCATGGGCGGCGATATCACGCTCCACAGCGCGCTGGGCCAAGGCGCCACCTTCGACTGCGAGGTCGAAGCGCCGGAGAGCCTGTCCGAGCCCGAGCAGGCGCTCGAGCGACGCGGCCAACGTGCCCCGAAAGATCACGGCTTGGCCCCGATGCTGGTCGTCGACGATCGCGCCACCAACCGCGAGGTGCTGTGTGTGCTGTTGCGCGACATCGGCTTCGACGCGGCCGAGGCCGAAAGCGGCGAGGCGGCGCTGGCTTACCTCGAGACAACGCGGCCGTCGTTGGTGTGGCTGGACGTGAAGATGGGCGGCATCGACGGCATCGAGGTGCTCAAGCGTGTCCGCGAACGCGAACGCGAAGCCGGTGCCGCCCGTCTGCCCGTCGTGGTCATCACCGCCAGCATCGTGGATTTGGACAGCGAGCGAGCGAGCCAACTCGGCTTCGACGCCTGGGTACCCAAGCCGTTTCGCACCGACGGGGTGTTGGCAGCGATTGAACGGCTCTTGCCCCTGAAGCTCGTGGAAGACCCGGCCATCAGCGCCGCCCTGCTCGTCTCCCTCAAAGACGGAAACGCCAGCGACAAGCCGAAAACCTTCGAGATAGAGGGCCTCAGCGACGCGGAACGCGCGCATTTGCGCGAGCTGCTTACACTGGGCGACATCCCGGCGGCGGCCGCTTGGGCCAGGCGCCTCGGCCCGACAGCGAGCCCGCTGGTGGCTGAAATCGAGTCCTTCCGTACCGATGGACTACTGGCTAGACTCAAGCATTCGGCGCCCGGGCAGGCGTCCTCGGGGAGTCGCATTTCATGACGTCGGAACATCGCGGCCACGTGCTTTTGGCGGACGATCAGCCCGCCAATCTCGAGGTGCTGTCCAAGCTCCTTTCGGAACAGGGCTATCGCGTGCGCGCGGTGACGTCCGGCGCGCGCGCCTTGGAGGCCTCGCAGCTACTGCCGCCCGAGTGCATCCTGCTCGACGTAGCTATGCCCGAAATGGACGGCTTCGAGACCTGCCGTGCGTTGCAAGCCATCCCCGAGCTGCAAGCCGTGCCGGTAATTTTCATCACCGCGTTCGACGACACCGAGCACAAGCTGCGCGCTTTCCAAGCCGGTGGGCGCGACTATGTGACCAAGCCTTTCCAAGCCGAAGAGGTGCTGGCGCGTGTCGAAGCGCACGTCCGCCTTTGCCGCATGGAGCGCGAGCTGCGTGAGAACAACCTGCGCCTGACGCAAGCCAACGCGCAGCTCGAGCAGCTGAACGCCATGCGCGCACGCCTGTCGGCCATGTTGGTGCACGACTTGAAATCGCCGCTCACCGTCATCGGCACCGCGCTCAGCGGTGAAGTCGAGCCAGACCCGGAGCTGTTGGCTCACGCCCGCGACTCGTACGAAAAAATCCTGCGCCTAGTGCAGGAGTTATTGGAGCTTTACCGAGCCCAACACGTGGGCAGCGGGGTCGAAAAAAAGTCCGTCGACCTTTTCGATCTGGCCGACGCAGCCATCAACGCCGCGAGCCACCCAGCCCGGCAACGCGGGGTTCAGCTATCCATGCGGCAACTGGCCAGCGTCCCGCCAGTCATGGGCGATGCCGACAAGCTCGATCGCGTGTTCGCTAACTTGCTAGAAAACGCCATAAAGTACACGCAAGCAGGCGGCACCGTGACGGTCCTGCTCGGCACGGAGCAAGGCGCTGGGGTCGAGCAAGGCGTTACCTTCGCGGTGCTGTCGGTGGTCGACACCGGGCCCGGCATTCCGGCAGAGGACCTGCCCTACATCTTCGATCCGTACCGCCAGCGCGACACGCAGAAGAGCGAGCGTGGCAGCGTGGGGCTTGGCCTGTCGATTGTGCGCCGCTTGGTGGCGGCCCACGGCGGACAGGTGCGAGTGCACTCGAGGGTGGGCGTTGGTAGCGAGTTCCGCGTGCTTCTGCCGCTCTAAGCTGCGCTGCCGTCCACGCTCAGCGGGCGAACTACTTGAACAGCTTCAGGAACGCCGCGCCGTACTTGGCGAGCTTGGCGGGGCCTACGCCCGGAACCTGCAACAGCTCGGCTTCGCTGTGCGGCTTTCTGGCGGCCATTTCGAGCAGCGTCGCATCGTTGAAGATCAAGTACGCAGGCACGCCGTTTTCGCGCGCCAAGTGCAAGCGCAGTGATTTCAGCAACGTCAGCAGCTCGCCGTCGACGGACGCGCCCAGCACCGCAGACGCCGAGCGCGCCGACGGCGACTCATTGCCGCGCCGCGATTTCTTGAGCTTGGGCGGAAGCGTGACCTTGCCGCGGCACACGTCGCAGCTTTCGCCGCACTTTGGCAGGCTTTCACCGAAGTACTCGGCCAACAGCTGGTGCCGGCAGCGCCCCGCTTCGGCAAAGCGAAACATCTCGCGCGCCTGCGAGCGCAAGCGCTCGGCCGCCGCGTCGTCGTCGGTACCGTCCGCGAAGCGATCGTAGGCGACGACCTCGGACCACGAATAGAACAGGACGCAGTCGCTGGGCGCGCCATCGCGGCCCGCGCGCCCAATCTCTTGGTAATAGCCTTCAATCGACTTGGGCAAATCGCGGTGAATGACGTAACGCACGTTCGATTTGTCGATGCCCATGCCGAACGCAATGGTGGCGACCACCACGTCGACGTCGTCGTTGCGGAAGGCGTCTTGCGCTTTGGAGCGTTGCTCTGGCGCAAGGCCTGCGTGGTAGCAGGTCGCCTTGCAACCTTGCTCCTTCAAGTAGTCGGCGGTCTCTTCCGTCGACTTGCGCGACAGGCAATACACGATGCCGCTTTCGCCGGGTCGCGCCTGCACCAAGCTGGCAATCGCTTCGCGCGTGGTGCGCCCGAGCGACTCACCCTTTACGAAGCTGGCCAGCCGCAAATTTTTTCGAAAGAACGAACCGCGAAACATCTTTGGCCCGCGCATACCCAGCTGCTGCACGATGTCGCGAGTCACCTGCGGCGTGGCGGTGGCCGTCAACGCCAGCATCGGCACGTTGCCGAAGCGGCGCTTCAAACTGGAAAGGTTGCGGTAAGCGGGGCGAAAATCGTGCCCCCACTCGCTAATGCAATGCGCCTCGTCGATGGCAATCAGCGACGGTCGAACCTCGGCTAGCAACCTACCCACCGACGCCTCCAAACCCTCGGGCGCCACGTAGACCAGGCGATGCTTGCCCGCCGCAATCGCGGCTAGCCGCTCGCGCCGCTCGTCGAAGGACAGCGTCGAGTTCAAAAACGTTGCCGACACGCCCGCTTCGGTCAACGCGTCCACTTGATCTTTCATCAGCGCGATCAGTGGTGAAACGACGAGCGCGAAGCGACCCATCGCGATCGCCGGCACCTGATAGGTCAGGCTCTTGCCGGAGCCGGTCGGCATCACGCCCACGCAGTCTTGACCGGCCAACACGGCGTCGATGATTTCGCGCTGGCCTGGCCGGAAGCTGTCGTAGCCGAACACGTCCTTCAGCACCTCTTCTGGTGGCTGCGCGGGAGCCGGCTGAGAGCCGCTGCGCGCAGGAGCCACCGCCCCCGCAATTTCTCTGAGCATCCCCAGCACCTCGGTCGAGAACACGGCCGGGTTGCGCTTATAAAGCTGGCGCAGCGCAGAAAGTCGTTCGGCCATGAAAGAACGCCGCTCGTCGGTGCTGACGTCGGTTTGCTGCGTCTCGCGGTGCAGCTCGCTCACTTCGGCTTCCAAGGCCTGCGGGTCGGCGCTCAAATTCGTAGCCCCCTAACGCCGGACCAGCGCCTCGATTTTGGCAGCGCAAATGAAGTCGTTCTCACTGAGGCCACCAAGGGCGTGGGTCGAGTAGGTTACGGCGCAGCGGTTGTAGCTCACGGCCAGCTCAGGGTGATGGTCCTCGACGTGGGCGACATACGCGAGCGCGTTGACGAAGGCCATCGTCTCGTAGAAGTCCGCGAACTCGTACACTTTCGAGATGCTGCCGACCAGCATGTCCGCCTTGTAGCCAGGCAGCGAGGTCAGCATTCGCTTCACCTCTTCGGGCGCGACGCGCGGAGTTTCCGGGGTGCAGGCAGCGCAGTGTTTCGTGGCTAGGTCATTCATGTTGGATTCCTTCTTCGGCAACGGCTAGCGCGGGCGCAACCGACGGCGGAGGCGACGGCGGGCTGCCCGCTTCACGCAGCAGCAAGCGTTCTTCGTTGAGCGCAGCGGCGACGGGCGCAAGCTTGGGGTTCTCGCGAATCGCCGAAAGCAGGCTGGCCATGCCCGCCAGGTAGCGCTCGCGATCGATCTCGCCACGCACCAGCTGCAGCCGCAAAAAAACGCCTGCCGTCTGGGCGACGTCGCACAAGCAATAGTCGCGCACTTCCTGAATCCTGCCGGCGTGCACCATCGGGCCTACGTCCTTGCCCTCGACGCCGACCTTGCCAGGCATGCCGCACAACTTGGCAATCACGTCCAACCTGGCCGATTTGGTCGCGCCAAAGTCGGCAATGTAGTCCATCAAGTCGAGGTGACCGTCCGGGGTGAAGCGGTAGCGCACGTCACGCGAGTTGTAATAGTGCCGGAAGGTGACGCCGTAGCGTAGGCATCGCGTGGCGATCACCGGCAAGTCGAAGCCGCGCCCGTTGAACGTCACTAAACAGGGCCGGCGTTCCTCCAGCAGCTTGGCGAAGTCGTGCAGCATGCCAGGCTCGTCCTTACCCTCGGCCAGGACGGCAATCCGCCGCACCTGGTAGGTTTGGTCGAACAGCAGAGCGCCGATCACCACGACCTTGTGGTGAGGGGGTGCGGGCAACCGTTCGGCGTCGGCCGACTGAGTGATGGGCAGCTCGGGATCGAGCACTGTCTCGATGTCCAAAACTAGGAACGAAGCCGCCATGCCGAGCCAGCATCCGTGCGGCAGGCAGTCCGGTCAAGGCGAGCACTGAGACGCACAGAACCCGCCGAAACCCCTCTACAAGCCGGACCTGGGCCAAGTAACCTGTCGTATTTGCTAAAGTTTTAGCCGACTTGACAGCCGGTTGCCGCCGTGGTGCGCTGCTCCGCAAGCGTCACGGTTTTGCCCCGAGCTGGGGCCCAGGCTGCCGCCTTTGGGGCAGGCGGCCGGAAGGCTCCCTCATGGAGCAAAGTCGGGTCGACGCGAAAGATTTCTTTCTCGCGTGAAAAACGCTTTGTCCGAGGGACATGCCCAAAAATACGTTGGTCATCAATTGCGATATTCGTGAAACCCGTGTTGCGCTGATCGAAGGGGGAGTAATTGCCGAGCTGCAGATTGAACGTGCAGCTGCTCGCGGCACTGTCGGCAACATCGTGCTGGGGAAGGTCACCCGCGTGCTGCCCGGCATGCAGGCCGCCTTCATCGACGTCGGCCAAGAGCGCGCCGCGTTCCTGCACGTCGAAGACCTGATTCGACCGGACGACTTCGAAGCCTACTTGTCTGGGGGACACCGCCACGAAGACGGTGAGAGCTTCAAGGGCGACGGCGGCAAACGCTTCGGCCAAGCCAAGCCCGCCGGCGCTGTCGTAGCCGACGAAGACGAAGACGAGGATGATGACGACGACGAGGATCCGAGCGTCACTGCCGCCCTTCCCCCGTCTCAAGTGGCGACACCGATCCCGGGTGACGACGAGGACGATGACGACGACGACGACGATGACGATGACGATGACGATGACGACGACGTCGACAGCGATCCTGACGCCGGGGGCGACGATGAAAGTGATCCCAGCAATCCCTCAGCCCCCATCGGCGAGCCCGCTCCCGCCGGTGAAGACGGCGAGAGTGACGACGAGGATGACGACGACGAGGATGAAGAAGAAGAGGATGACGACGACGAGGATGAAGAAGAAGAGGAGCAGGAAGAGCCGGATGACGAGCGCGACGCCAGCCCCCGTGAAGAGGCAGTAGCGCGCTCCGACGAGAGCAGCGATGAGGCGGGAGCGCGCCCGGCCGGGGACACCGACGCCAACCGCAAGCGCCGGCGGCGGCGTCGCAAGCGCGGCAACGAGCGCACGGCGGATGGCCCCGCACCCGCACCCACACCCGCACCCGCGGCCAGTCCGCAGCCTGCCCAACAAGCACGTGGCGGCGATCGCGGTCGCAGCAGCAGCAGCGGTGATCGCGGTCGCAGCAGCGGCGGCGGCAGCGGCGAGCGCCCGCGCGGAGGCTCTTCACGCGAGCACGACCGGCGCCCCAACGACCGCGGTCGCAGCGGCGGCAGCGGCGGTCCCAAGCAAGCCTCGCGGGTTGCCCGCTCGGTGCCCATCACCGAGGTCGTGAAAGAAGGCGACGAGGTCATCGTTCAAATCTCGAAAGAGCCGATCGGCACCAAGGGCGCGCGCGTGACCAGCCACGTCTCGCTGCCCGGTCGCTACGCCGTTTACCTGCCGACGGTCGAGCACGTAGGCGTTTCCAAGCGCATTGGGTCAGCGCGCGAGCGAGCTCGGCTTCGCGAGGTCGTCGACCAAATGAAGCCGCCGAAGGGTGGCCTGATTGTGCGCACCGTCGCCGAAGGGCTGACGAAAAAATCGCTCAAGGCCGACATCGGCTACTTGGTGAAGGTCTGGGAAGAGGTTTCGCGCAAGAAGGACGAGGGCGGCAAAGCCCCGACCATGCTCTACGCCGAGCTCGACTTGGTGTTGAAGACCGCGCGCGACTTGTTCACCGACGAGATCGAGAACATCGTCATCGACGACAAGGAGCAGTACTCACGGCTCGTGCGCTTCGTCGAGATGTTCATGCCCGAGCGCGTGAAGGACATCGAGTTGTACGCGGGCGACGAGCCGATCTTCGACGCCTACGGTATCGAGGATGAAATTGCGCGCGCGCTGAGTCGCAAGGTCCCGCTGCCCAGCGGCGGCTACCTGATCATCGATCAGGCCGAAGCCTTGACCGCCATCGACGTGAACACCGGGCGTTACGTCGGCAAGGGCAGCCAAAACCTCGAAGAAACGGCGTTCAAGACGAATCTCGAGGCCGTAGAAGAGATCGCTTACCAGCTGCGCTTCAGGAACATCGGCGGCCTGGTCATCCTCGACTTGATCGACATGGACATGAGCTCGAACCGCGAGAAGGTCTGGCGCCAGCTCGAACAGATGCTGACGAAGGACAAAGCCAAGACGACCATCAACCGCATCAGCGAGCTTGGGCTGATCGAGATGACGCGCAAGCGCACGCGCGAAAGCCTGACGCGCACGATGCACGAGACGTGCTTCTACTGCGACGGCACCGGCCAAATTCAGTCCCGCACGACCATTGCCTACGAAATTTTGCGACAGCTCCGGCGTGAGCGGCACACGCTGCCCGGCTACTCGGTAGTCGTGAACGCCCACCCAGCCGTGATCGACGTCATGCAGGGCGAAGAAAAGCCCGCCGTCGTCGAAGCCGAAAAGCGCTACATGCGCCGCATCGAATTCAACCCGCGCCGGGAATATCACATCGAGCAGTTCGATTTACAGGGCAAGTGATGCAGCGCACCGGCCTTCCGGTCATTTTCCCGGCCCCAAGGTCGCCATTGGCCACCAACCGCCGGATGGGAACATGACCACTTCAAACCGAAAAGACGAAAGACTTACGATCAATAAGGAGTTCGACTCCTTCGACCAGTTCATCCAGGAATACGTCACCAACATTTCGCGGACGGGGGCGTTCATCAAGACGTCGACGCCCCTGCCCATCGGCTCCGAGGTGACGTTGCGCTTCACGGTCGTGATGGACGACGTCGAGGTCATCGAAGGCATCGGAGAAGTCGTACGGCTCGAAACCGACCCGCCCGGCATGGGCGTCGTCTTCAAGAAGCTCTCGAAGTACTCCGAAAAGCTGATTCAGAAGCTGCTCGAGAAGGCCTAGA